>DATKWR010000593.1:0-6571 GCA_035529475.1 Sedimentisphaerales bacterium
CGGGTATGGTCAGGATTTCCACGTCGGGAAGTATGATTCTCGTGCGAAGGCTCAATTTGCTTTTGGTCTGTCCCTCGTTGTACTCAAGCAGGGGGCACAACGATTCGTCCTGTGACGCGACGCACTGACAATTGCTCAGGACGTGGTCCGAATGAGGTACGACGTGCACGCCGGGGTACTCCCGAGCTAGCGCACAGATGCGGAGCCATTCGGAAATGCCGCCGCACCAATCGGGATCGGACTGTACCCAATCGAGGCACTTACGGTCGAGCAATGGTTTGATTTGCCACCGCGTGTAGTGATGCTCGCCGCCGGCCAGTGTGATGCCCGTCTCGCCCTTGATGCGCGCATAACCTTCGGTGTCTTCCGGCGCTGTCGGCTCCTCCAGCCAGAAGGGCTTATACGGCAGCATTTGTTTGGCTAACGTGACCACCCAGTCTGCGCCTATCTCGTGTCTCATGCTGTGATTGTCGAACATCAAGACCGCATCGGGGAGTTCTTCACGGATGACCCTGACCAGTTCGAGATTGGCGAGCAGACCCTTGCGGCCGTCCGAGGGACCATAAACAAAATACCATTTCTGGTGCCTGTGGCCTCGGTCGTACATCTCGCGCGCCGTCTTGCGAGCTTCGTCGAGATCCTTGCCTTCGCCCACTCGCGTATAGACGTCGATGCGTGTGCGGTTGGCTCTGCCAATCAACCGATGCACGGGTCTGTTGAGCAGCTTTCCGCGCAGGTCCCAGAGAGCGTTGTCGATGGCGCTGAGCGTCATAATGGTTGTGCCGGTCTCCGTGTGCCGTTGCCTGCCCCCGCGGGTTGTACCCCAAATCTTCCGCCGGCTCAGCGGGTCAACGCCCTCGGCATAAGCCGAAAGCGGCTGATTCGGATATAGCGTGTCCCAGAAGGACTCAAACTCGAGCTTGCGGTCCAGCGGGTCCTTTCCGACAATGAGCGTCCGAATTGCCGGCAACATTTCCCGGAGTCGTTGGGGTATTCCCCATCCCAACGGTCCAAAACGCCCTACGGCGGCCGTGTCGGCGACGATCTCAAGATAGGCGGCGGCCTTTTTCGTCGGGCCCTCATAGTCGGCCATCTCGAGCCGCGTGATCTTCACCGTCCCGGCGGGGGACCGCGAGTTCTGCCGGCCCCAGACCCGACGGGGCAGAACAGCCGTTGCTATAGTGCCCGAAATCGTTTTGATGACATCTCGCCTGCTGAACATAAGGATTTCCTTCTTCCTATTGCACCTGCCATTTGTCCGTTCTCAATGAGCCGGTCCGGCTTGCCATTGCGTACACTTTACACAACCCGCCCCAAAGACGCAAGTCGCGATAAGTCGGACGCGAAACCGAGCTTGAAGGCTTTTTTTGCTTGATCTTTGGCTCGAACGAGCGTATGATTGTTCTTTGTTTGGACGGTTGGTTAGTATGAACAGACGAAGAGGATTTACACTGATAGAGCTGTTGGTGGTTATCGCGGTCATAGCCCTGCTGATGGCGATTTTGCTGCCTTCTCTACGGAGAGCAAAGGACCAGGCCAGGGCCGTCGTCTGCAAGTCCAATCTCAGCCAGTGGGGCAAGATATTCTATCTCTATGCTAATGATAATGACAGCAAGTTCATGGTATGGAACGTATCGTCAACACCCGGCGGGGGTACCTGGATCGTCCCGCTGATGCCCTACTATGAAAGAGGCGGTGAAAAAGCGAGGGTGTGTCCTACCGCCACGAAAACCGAAGAAGAGGGAGAAACAATCCCGGCCCGGATGGCCTGGAGCTGCCAAATCGACCAGAAGACCCACAAGAACAGCTATGGAATCAACAACTGGTGCTATGATTTACGTCCGGGTGTGACGGACATCTGGGGCCTGGCAAATGCCGACCGCAGGGCATGGCGCCGGATCGACCCGAAGGGTGCGAGTAATATTCCGATGTTTCTGGAGTGCTGGCGGTGGGGAGGCGGTCCAACGACCCGCAGCGACCCGGCGCCCCCGGACGAGAAAACACGACACAACACGGGATTCGGCCGCTATTGCATGAACCGCCATGCTTATACAATCAATGTCTGCCTGTTGGATGGATCCGTGAGCAGGGTAAGACTGAAGGGCCTGTGGGACTTGAAGTGGCACCAGGAATACGGCATGGCAACCCCGGCGCCGACGTGGCCTGAATGGATGGCCGACCTGCCGGACTGACAGCGAAGCTGTCGAGCTGTGCTTCAAACCTTAAAGAATATTCTGTGGCGATAGAGGAACCACAGAAACAGCCACCTGATTGCCAAGACGCCGAAAGGCAGAACCAGAGGCGCGAGATATCCTGCATTGCCTGCTACGCCCGCGAGGAAGAACTCCGCGATGTCACCGAAGCTAACAAACCGTTGCAGGAAATAGATTGTGATGGGATTGACGCCGATTACGACAAAAAAGTACGTCCACCTTCGATATCCCTTGACGTCGATGATCCAGTAGAACAGGGCCAGCAGGATCAGGCACCAGCCGCCGGAGAAGAGGGTATAAGAGCTGGTCCAGATGATCTTGATAATGGGAAAGACGAGTCCCCACAAATATCCGGCTGCGACGCACGCCAGACCGGCGACCGCCAGGCCGGCCGCTTTTTTCGCGCCGGCACGCTGCGAGCGGAGCCAGTGCCCCGCAAGCGCGCCCAAAAGAACGGTACACACCGCCGGGAACGTTGAAATCAGTCCTTCGTTATCGCCATAGCCGTAATAGAGCTTTCCTGGAATTAACTGCTGGTCGATGTACGAGGACAAGCAGGCATCGGGTGTCATCACGCCCGCGCCGAAGCCCGGCACGGGAATCAGCGCTGCGGTGGCCCAGTACAAAACCAAGACCGCGCCGACGATAATCGCCTGTGTCCGCCATCGTGTGTGCACCACAATGATCGCAGCCAAGAAGTAACACAGCCCGATCCGTTGCAGCACTCCGGGCCAGCGCATCTGCGACCACTCAAAACGCAGCAGATCGTTGAATATCAAGCCCAGCAGAATCAGGACAACGCTGCGCGTCAAGATGTGCAGGTGGATAGAGGCGGAGCCTTGTCCCCGCTCTCGCCGGCGGGAAATCGAGAATGGCAATACGACTCCCACGATGAACAGAAACAACGGAAAGATCAGGTCCTCAAAACGAAACCCTTGCCACTCAACGTGTTCGAGCTGTGTTTTGATGGTCTCGGTAACAGGGCCGGGCCATACGTCGGCGAGACTGCTTAGGAGCGTGCCGCCGCCAATGATCCAGAACATATCGAAACCCCGAAGCGCATCAATCGAGAGCAATCGCTGTGCCGGCAAAGCCTGCTTGCTGGTCTCAGACACCGGTGAACCCTTTCAATGCAGGGGCGGCCCCGCGTGGCTGCCCTATGGATCGGGCAACCACACAGGGTTGCCCCTACCGAGAGTATATCAGAACCGCCCTGAATTGGCAATTTACTGGACCCCCGCCCAAAAAACAGCAAAGATGTCTTTCTCATACATATATGGTATCATCCGAATATATGAACAGATCGAATATTCTCACGGCCTTTTACCTGGTGGCCCTGACAGTTGCGATGGTATCGGCGCAACGGGACGGCCTCCAGGGAAGCGGTCCGTCGGCGGATCGGTACAAGCTGGTTTGGGCGGACGAGTTCGACAAGGATGGCTCACCCGACCCCTGCAACTGGACATGCGAGCGGGGCTTCGTCAGGAATGAAGAGCTTCAGTGGTATCAGCCCGAAAACGCGCGATGCGAGAATGGTCTGCTTATCATAGAGGGCAAGCGAGAGCGCAAGAGCAATCCGCGGTACAGGGCGAACGCACAGAGCTGGAGGGAAAACAGGCCGTATGCGGAGTACACTTCGGCGAGTCTGACCACGCGAAGCTTACACAAATGGATGTACGGCCGTCTTGAGATGCGCGGCCGGATCGACACACGCCCCGGCCTTTGGCCCGCTTTCTGGACATTGGGCGTCGAAAGCCAATGGCCCGGTTGCGGCGAGGTTGACATCATGGAGTACTACCGAGGCATGCTCCTGGCGAACGTCGCCTGGGCCGGGGAGAAACGCTGGACGGCGGTATGGGATGACGTCAAGATACCTCTGAGCGAATTCAAGGACCCGGACTGGTCCAAAAAGTTTCACGTCTGGCGGATGGACTGGGACGCTGATAGCATC
Organism: Sedimentisphaerales bacterium; assembly: GCA_035529475.1. GTDB lineage: Bacteria > Planctomycetota > Phycisphaerae > Sedimentisphaerales > Anaerobacaceae. Next base: position 4,165 of record DATKWR010000593.1, read on the forward strand.
AAACTCTACGTCGATGACGTGCTCTTGAACACAGTTGACCTGAGCAAGACGTTCAACAAGGACCAGGAGGGAAAGAACCCGCTCCGTCAGCCGCACTACATCATTCTGAATCTTGCCATCGGTGGCACATCCGGCGGCGATCCGGCCAATACTCAGTTCCCAGCCAGGTTCGAGATTGACTACGTCCGCGTGTACCAAAAGCAGTTTCAGGGTAGCACTGCCGAGCCAGACCCCTCGTTTTTCAGGCCGCCTGCCGAATTCGCCGGTGACTTTGGACACTATAAGTCTCCTCTGATATTCGACGAGGGCACTGCGGCACAAACACCTGCGGACTGGCCGCGGCGCAGGCAGGAGATTCTGAAAACGTGGCACGGGATGATGGGGGCCTGGCCGCCATTGATTGAAAAACCGGCTATGGAATACCTGGCGAAAGAGCATCGGGAGAATTTTGCCCGGCATAAGGTGCGGGTCGAAATCGCACCGGAGCGGCAGACGGTCGATGGCTATCTGCTCGTTCCCGACGGCGCCACGTCGTGCCCCGCTGTGCTCGTCGTCTATTACGACGCGGAGACGGGTGTCGGGCTGGGCAAGGAGTTGCGCGACTTTGGTTGTCAATTGGCAAAGCGAGGCTTTGTTGTGCTGTCGATTGGGACGCCCGAGTTCGCGAGCTTGAAACCTCCCTACAAGCCGCTCTACGAATCGGGCGAAAGCGCGACCCCGCTCCAGCCGCTCTCGGCGCTGGCCTACGTCGCCGCCAACTGTCACACGGCCCTGGCGAATCTGCCCGAAGTCGATCCCAATCGCATCGCTGTCATGGGCCACTCCTACGGCGGAAAATGGGCGATGTTCGCATCGTGTCTCTATGAGAAGTTCGCCTGTGCCGTCTGGTCGGACCCGGGAATCGTTTTCGACGAGAGCCGCGCCAACGTCAACTACTGGGAGCCCTGGTATCTTGGATACGCCCCGAACCAGCAGCGACAGAAAGGTGTCCCGAATGAAACTAACCCCCGCACGGGCGCCTATAAAAGAATGCTCCAGGAAGGCCACGACCTGCATGAATTGCACGCCCTGATGGCGCCACGGCCGTTCCTGGTCTCCGGCGGCTCCGAAGATCGGCCGGAGCGATGGAAGGCCCTCAACCATAGCATCGAGGTCAACAAGCTTCTCGGACGTGCCGGCAGCGTGGCCATGACCAATCGCAAGGGCCATTCGCCGACTGCCGAATCGAACGAGCAGATTTACACCTTCCTCGAATATTTTCTGGCCCGCCCCCGGTAAGACCTCCCATTACGATGAAGATGTTCGCCCAGGGCGGGCTGACCGAGGGCCATCGGATTAGTATGGGCTCGCGCGGAAAGAAGCGGGACAAAACTATTGCAGCAGAGCCGCGTTTTCGTTACGATGGCAGGCATAGAAGTCAGAAAGTGTTTCATCGAAGATTGATACGCGTTCGGTGGGAGTATAACATTGGAGATTCATCATCCACTCTATAATAAGAAGTCCCTCTCGGTTGTCCTGCTGGGGGCGGCAGTTGTCGCTTTCGTTTTGATGTTGATCAAGATCACCAGCTTCCTGGAGGCTTCCGCCAGGGCGCAGAATATCGTCAAAAATGCGGCGGTGCAGGATGAGAGGATTCCGGAAAAAGCCGGCCAGACCGCACAGGCGTCCTGGGTGGTTGCGGAGCAGTTGAAGAAGAACAATTTATTTTCGCCCCCTTCACCGCCGCGACATCCGGTGACTTCGGTGCTCGGTATATTAGGCAATGAAGTCCTGATTGCAGAGAAGTGGTACAAGGCCGGCGACACCATCGAAGATGCGGAAATTATCTCGGTTGAACCGACGCACATAAGGGTCCAGTGGCAAGGCCGGGAGACTGTTTTCGCTCCCATTGAGATGAGCATTCAACCAGCGTCGCCCGGATCCCGGCCCGCACAACGGGATATCGGGCAGTCCGGTCGAACGGCTGCACCGGCGCCCCGGGGCACGCCGAGCAGCCGGACGGGACAAGCGGAACTGGTCCGGATCCCCCCCAGAACTGAAAGAATCTCCGGGCAAAGCAAAACGAAGCTTAACGCCGAAGCGGACAAGAAACGGCAATTCTCGAATGAGAAGCAGCAATACCAGAAGGCTCTCAAACAAAACCTGAAGGTGCCCAAGAGCGAGACGGCCACGAATAAAAGCAGCACTGACGCAGTTGCCAGGAAGAAATCCGCCGCGACAGACGCAAAGAAATCCGCCCGGAAACTATCACAATAGGTTCAACGGTGATGAACCGCCTTAAGAAGAGGGTGATGCCGTCATCGCGGTCCCTTCCTTTTACTGAAAGGCCGGCTGAAGTGAGGACAGAGTGAATGGCTGCACAAGAGCAAACCAGACGAGAGTTTCTGAAAACCGCCGGGCTCGCGAC
>DATKWR010000594.1:0-4380 GCA_035529475.1 Sedimentisphaerales bacterium
AAACTCGGCAAATTCCTGACCGCCCAGCGGGTGCCGCGGGAGGGGCGAAGAGAAGTGCTTGTGGTCAGTGACAGTGAGAAGATCATCTGGGTCTGGCCCCTTCGCATCAGCGAGCAAGCCAAAATCTCTCCCGGCACCCGCAGAATTCTCCAGTTGCAGATAACCGACAGCGAGAGCTGATAACGCGCGGGTCCGCTCTTTCTCAGGATGACTTCGGAAAATTCGATTGGCGCAAGGCATCGCGCACAATAGAATGCAAGCCTGGTTGGGCCGAACGAAAACCGGAAACAGGAACAGAGGGAATTGGACATGAATGGAGCCGAAGATACGCGTCGGCGTTTTCTAAAGGTCCTTGGGTTTGGTGCCGCGTCGCTGGCCGTGCCGCGCTGTATGAAAGGCAATCAGCAGGCCGGTACGGGCGCCGGTGCGGACAAACCGAACTTCGTCATCATCTTCACCGACGACCAGGGTTACCAGGACGTCGGCTGTTTCGGCTCGCCGTCGATCCAGACCCCGAACCTGGACCGCATGGCCGCCGAGGGAATGAAGTTTACGGATTTCTACGTGGCCGCTTCGGTCTGTTCGCCGTCGCGGGCGGCGCTGCTGACCGGCTGCTATCCGCCGAGGGTCGGCATCACCAAGGTGCTGTTTCCGCGAGACAATATCGGCCTGAATCCGGAGGAGGTCACAATCGCCGACGTTCTGAAGGGGCGAGGCTACACGACCGCGTGCATCGGCAAATGGCACTTGGGTCATCTGCCGGAGTTCCTGCCCACCAGCAACGGCTTTGACTCCTACTTCGGGATCCCGTACTCCAACGACATGGACGGCGTCGAGGGCAAGAACAGGAACCTCGACCGGACGTGGCGGGAGAAAGACTACTCGCCCTGGAATGTGCCGTTGATGCGTGATGATCGGATCATCGAGCGGCCCGCGAACCAGACGAAACTGATCGAACGCTACACCGAGCAAGCCGTCGCGTTCATTCGCAAGAGTAAGGACAAGCCCTTCTTCCTTTATCTGCCTCACACGATGCCGCATATCCCGCTGTTTGTCTCGGACGAGTTTTACGTCGAAGACGTTCAGAAGGCGTACAAGGCGACCATCGAGCAGATCGACTCATCGGTCGGTCGCGTTCTGACCGCCCTCAAAGCCGCCGGGATAGATCGCAGGACCGTTGTTGTCTTTACCAGTGACAATGGCCCGTGGCTTTCCATGAAGCACCATGGCGGCTGCGCGCTGCCCTTGCGCGACGGCAAATTCTCCACCTATGAGGGTGGGATGCGCGAGCCCTGCATTATGCGATGGCCCGGCAGAATCCCTTCGGGCAAGGTCTGTGGCGAACTTTGCGGCACGATTGACCTTCTGCCGACGTTTGCCCGCCTGGCCGGCGCGCAAGTGCCCTCTGACCGCGTGATTGATGGCCGCGACATCTGGCCTCTGATGGCGGGACAACCGGGCGCGAAGTCACCGCACGAGGCATTCTTCTATTACCGGGGCACCAATCTTGAAGCGGTCCGCAGCGGAAAATGGAAGCTTCGCCGCGTCAAGAAGAGCACGGAGCTGTACGACCTCGAAGCCGACATCAGCGAGAAGAACAATCTGGCCGATGCGCATCCTGAGATGGTAGAGCGGCTGACCGACGTGATGGAAGAATTCGACCGCCGGTTGAAGGCGAATGCACGACCACCGGGCGGGGTTGAAACAAACTCCTGAATTACTCACTCATTGTTATGAACAAGAGTTTTGCACAAGTTCAGTTATGAACAGAGATGTGAATGCGTTCAGAAATAATCGGCGTGATTTCTTGAAATCACTGGGCGTGTGGGCCGTCTCGGCCGCACTGCCCGATGTCACGTCGGTAGCAAAAACGAACGGCAATCGTTATAACGTTTTGTTGATATGCGTGGACGATCTTCGGCCGCAACTGGGGTGCTTCGGTCACAAGGAGATGATCAGCCCGAATATCGACAAACTGGCCGATGAGGGACGACTTTTCACTCGGCATTACGTACAGGTGGCGGTGTGCGGCCCTTCGCGATGCTCGATGCTGACCGGCAAGCGCCAAGGGAGCTGGGATTGCTGGACACAGTTGCGAACGCTTAAGATCGAACCCGATGACCCTGTCTCGCTGCCGCACCTTTTTCGCAAGAACGGGTACCGGACCGTGTGCATCGGCAAGGTCAGTCACCAGCCGGGCGGCGTGATCGGAAAAGAGGCAAAAGTGCATCAGGTTCCGTTCAGTTGGGACACGGCCTATGCGCCGGTTGGCCCGTGGAAGACACCGTGGGGCGCGTTTTTCAGTTATGACAAAGGCCGGATCCGGGAATATGGATACGGCCGGGATGACAGAACGATGCCGGCCTGCGAGGCCGCAGACGTCCCCGATACCGGATATGCGGACGGCCTGAATGCCGAGGAAGCCGTCAAGCAGCTTCGGGCGCTGAAGGACCAAAATTTTTTCCTGGCGGTCGGCTTCTACAAACCGCACCTGCCGTTCAACGCCCCGAAGAAGTACTGGGATTTGTATGACCCCGAGCGCATTGAATTAGCGAAAAATCCATTTGCCCCGCACAATGTCGATCCGGCGATCAGCTTGCATCCCAGCTTTGAGCTGACGACTCACTACGATTGGCCCTCCGGAGAGGGCAATGTCACCCCAAGTCAGGCCCGCATGCTGCGTCACGCTTACTTCGCGTGCGTCAGTTACGTCGATGCGCAGATCGGCAAAGTCCTGGACGAGGTCAAGCGGCTTGGATTGGACAAGAATACCGTGATCGCGCTGTGGTCCGATCATGGTTGGCATCTGGGCGAACATGCCATGTGGGGCAAACAAACGAACTTTGAGATTGCCGTGCGCAGTCCGTTTATCCTGAAGGTTCCGGGAATGCCCGAGCCCGGCAGGAGGACGCATTCTCTGGTCGAAACGGTGGATCTCTATCCGACGCTGGCGGAACTTTGCGGTTTGGACGCACCCGATGACCTGGCCGGGATTAGTCTGGCGCCGATGATTCTCGATCCCGATCATCCGGGAAAGGCTCTGGCGTACAGTTTTCACCCCAGGGGGCCTCTGATGGGAAGAACACTGCGAACGGGTCGTTACCGGATCGTGCACTGGACGGATAAACAGGGCGAGACCGTTCAAGTGGAATTGTATGACCATCAAACGGACCCCGATGAGAATGAGAATGTTGCTGCGCAACATCGCAAGCTGGTCGATGAGCTGCTGCTGAAGTTGCGGAAACTACAGCAGGGTGAGCAAGAAGAAGGATAGGGAGCGAAATGAGGACCGTTCATAAGACGCGTCGTGATTTCTTGAAGGCAGTGGGATTGGGGGCGGCGTCGTTGATGCTGCCGAAGGTGCTCCGGGCCGAGTCCGATAGCAGGAGGCCCAATATCGTGCTGATCCTGGCCGATGACCTCGGGTACGGCGATCTGAGCTGTTACGGCGCCTCGAAAGTACAGACTCCGAACATCGATCGACTTGCCCGAGAGGGGCGTCGCTTCACCGACGCGCATTCGCCGGCGTCGGTTTGCACGCCCTCACGCTACAACCTGCTGACCGGACGCTATGCCTGGCGCACCTGGGCGTTGTCGTCCTGCGTCTGGTCGAACGACCCGCTGCTGATCGAACAGGACCGCTTTACCCTGGGCGACCTGCTGAAGCAGCAGGGGTATCGGACGGCCTGCATGGGAAAATGGCATCTTGGTTTCGGCACGCCGGGTATGGACGGCTGGGATGATGTCTTAGGGCCGGACTATAACCGGGAGCTTCGCCCCGGGCCGCTCGAGGTCGGATTCGACTACTTCTGGGGTATCCCCCACGTGGGACAGCTCCCTCACGTCATCATTGAGAACCGTCGCGTGCTTGGCCTGAGCGCCGACGATCCCCTCCGCATTCTTCCTGACAAGCGGCCGGGATATGAAAAGGACTACCTGCATCGGCCTCGGCTTGGCGAGACAACAGCGCTCGGCGTCGAAGGCGGGCAGGCCGCCCGGTACAAGCACGAGGAGTTGGCCGTCATGCTCACGAAACGGGCCGTCGGGTGGCTGCACGAGCAAACGGCTGACCAGCCCTTCTTCTTGTACCTGGCCCACCGAAACGTCCATGGTCCTCTGCGTCCCAACGAGCGATTCAAGGGCAAGAGCAAGCTTGGAACGTACGGGGATTTCATCCTTGAGCTGGACTGGTCCGTCGGCGAGGTGCTCAGGGCCCTCGACGAGAAAGGACTGACGAAAAATACCCTCGTGCTATTCTCCAGCGACAACGGCGGCGTCGTGCGATACACGCCGACCGACTCGGCGTCGATCAATGGCCACAAGGTCAACGGCCCTCTGCGCGGTCAGAAAACCGATGCCTACGAAGGAGGTCATCGCGTC
>DATKWR010000595.1:0-2602 GCA_035529475.1 Sedimentisphaerales bacterium
CGCCTGATGCCCACCGGCGTTTTGCTGTTGAAGATGCGACCCGCGACCGTGTATAATCATCAGCATGAAACGCAAGGCGGCGAACAGTAAAGACCCAGAGAGCGAATCTTCGCAAACCGATCCGGTCCAGGCGGCTATCGATTACGGGATCGACGTTTCCATGCTCGTGGACAATCTTCAAAGAAGCGTGGCGGATCGAATCCGACGGCACCAAATCGCGCTTAACACGGCGGAGAAACTCCGGAGGGCAAAACGACTGTGAGCAGCGATTTTCTCAACCTGCTTGGGAGGCTGGTTCATGCCGGAGTGGATTTTGTCGTCGTGGGGGGATTTGCGGGCGTTGCACACGGATGTACCTATGTGACCCAGGACATCGATATCTGCTGTGAATTTTCGCCTGCTACTCTGCTTGCCCTTCAAAAAGCCATCTCGGATTTGGAGCCGGTGCACCGAATGACGCCGGGACGCAAGAAGCTTGCCCTGACCGAACAACAGTGCAGCCATCTCAAGAACCTGTACCTCGATACGGCGATGGGCCAACTGGACTGTCTCAGTTTCATCGACGGGCTGGGCGATTTCGAGCAGGTCAAGCGAGCCAGTGAGCTTCTCGAAGTTGAGGGCATGAAGGTACGTGTGCTGAGCCTGGACGCCTTGATAAAAGCGAAAAAGTCAATGAACCGCCCGCTGGACAGACAGGTTCTCTCACAGCTTGAAGCCATAAGAAAGCTCCAAAATCCGAAGTGAGATATTCAGCGTTCAGGCTGTTGTTCTACTACGAAAGCCAAACGCCACAGTTTACCATGTGTAATGGACCTTGTAGGTGATGGTCTTTTCCTGTCCCGGCTCGAGCTTGACGCGAAATTCGATGGTCTGGCTTTCGGTCTTGGTAAAATCATCCGACTTCTGCACAATCTCCCAGCCCAGCCAGCGATACAGATGCTCGACCACTCTGATCTCGACGGCGTCCTTGTCCTTGCGATTGCGGACCTTGATCTCGAACGATTCATCCAGCCAGTCACGGCTCGTATCAATCTGGTACTGCGTTCTCTTCCTCTCGCCGACCAGGTCGAAGGCGTTGCCGGTATAGACACGAACGGTTTCATCTTTCGGCGTGTGGTCGATGATGTTCTCGCCTGTGAATTCCAGTTGGCCGTCGTCGTCACGCCGATAGAATCGCACAATCCCGCGCGGCAGAGGCATCCCCAGATGATTCTCCTGCGAATTCACGAATTCTTTCATGATCCAGACTTTCGGATTGCAGTCGGTGCCGTAATTTCTGTCGCGCCGTAAGCTTTCGGGGTCCCAGCCTCGGTACCGGTTCCAGTCGATTTTGGCCCCATCATAAACGTAAATACCCTCGGCCTTGACGCTGTTTGCCCGCAGGAACTCGACCTGCTTGGTTTCCCTGTCGTGGAGCGTCGTCTTGCGGTTCAACGTATAGAGATGATAGTCCTCAAATGCCTTCTCGGTGACGGCTGCCGGCATGCTCATGTCCATAGCACGACCACTCATGGCGGACATTTCATACATGACGCCCGGCTGCTGCTGGATTTTGCTGACGTCGCCTGCCATGAGCTTTATTTTCGCGTTCTCGAACGTCCGGCCTGACTGGTTATCGACCGTCACCCAGCCAATGACGTCGATTTTGTTGGAATTGTCCTGTGCGAGCATACTATAGTCCGCCTTCCAGCTCATGCCGCCGGTGACGTAGCTCAGCTCCGCATCGAGCTTGCCGGCCCGGTCCGTTTCGAGCAGCCAGTGAAGTGTTGGCTTGAGGATGGTATCGTCGGCCAGCGCCGGAAACAGCGGCTCGCCCGGAAGGCTGAAGCGCAGGGCGCCGTCCACCTCGATGATCGGCTGGCCGGACGGCCCCGACGCGTAAGCCATTTGGCTGGCGCGGTACTGCTGGCCGTACCGCTGCATGCCGGACTGGTGGGGGACGTAACCGCTGCGCACGATCCGCCCTCGAACGATTTCGTCCTTGTCCTGCTTGCGGACGAGGAACCGGATTTCCTTGCCCTCGTACAGCGACAGCAGCAGGCCTTGCGAGACGGGGTCCGCGCGGTAATTCTGCTCCAGAATCTGAATGGCCCGCTTGCCCGTCGGGTCGCGGAGGATCACAGAGTCCGCTTCCATGTGCGCGGTGATATCGGTCACGCGGACCTCGTTGGTTCCCTTACGCAGGTCCAGCGGCAGCGGCTGGCGCACCACAGCGAAATTCTGGTTGTAGATGGTCAGGGACGGCTCCGCATGGGCCGCAAAACTTATGGCAAACACAACAACGGCGATTCTTAAACATTTTTTGAAGTTCATTGTTCTTCTCCTTTTTGCATTTCAGTCATAGTCCACTCGCTACGAACGGCTCCTGGGTCTGAATAACGAACGCTTGATCGTACCTGCAAATAAAGACGCTCGTTTCGGCTTCTCGGTTGACAAAGAATCCTGGCCCCAAATGCGCCTACATAAAGACCAATTCTGCCGTGATTTTTGAGGCGTGCAAGTAAAAGTTGTGTAAAAGCAGTGTTGCAGTGCTAAAAGACGACTTCTCTGGCATCGAAGACGGGGCCGTGCTCGCAGCAGAGTTTGTAGATGGTCTCGCTGG
>DATKWR010000596.1:0-2341 GCA_035529475.1 Sedimentisphaerales bacterium
CCTTCCAGATATCGGGCCGTCTCAGGTGTATCTCCAACTCCGGCTCGTTCTCGCTCAACTCCGGCTTGATCTTCAGAAGATACGCCCGGACCTCTTTTTCAGTGACTTCGACGCGCTCGTGGGCCAGCCGGGCGATGACGCTCACCAGGCCTCGATTGATATGGACGCTGATCTTCGTTTGGATGAACGTATAGCCCCAGACAAACAGCCAGATCGTCAGGATGGTCGGCAACAACACCGCCAGTCCGCGCAGGAAATAGCCTTTGACCCGTCGGGTAAGACTCATGTGCTCGACACCAAGTTCTTTGTCCTGCTCACTTTACGAATCTCTCTTCCTTAGACCGCTCATAGGACCACATCATATCCAGAATGCCACATACTAAGCAGCGGGCTCCTGGTAGTCAAGTGAAAAGTCTTTGGGCAAATGCGCGCCAATCATATGTATCAGTGCCCCCGGCAAAGACGCAAGCAGCATGATCAGCCTTTGGCACAAAGCCAGAGCCAGCGCTTCTTTGCCGGACATCGCGCTGACCTGCATGAACATCACCTTCAGCCATCCTTCCATGATGCCCAATCCACCTACACTTATCGGCAAAGCCCCCAGCAACCATGACAGCGGAAAGAAGATGAAGTAGTATTTCACCGGCGCCGAGATGCCGATTTGCCGCCCAACCAGCCACATGGCGATCACGTGCAGCCCCTGGCAGCAGAACGTCAGCAGCAGCGCAAAGGCAATCGCCGGCCACTTGTGATAATATAGATGAATGGACTGTCGCACCTTGGTCCGCACCGACGCCGCACGTCGGCGGATTCCCCCCAGGACCCGGCCTAACAAAACTCGCCCCCTGGAATGGGATGCTGCAACAAAAATGAGGGCGGCAAGCGTCGCTGCGATGCAAATGAAGAGCCACTTATGTTCAATCAGGCCCCGCAGGAAGCCGAGCTCAAGTGAGAAATCGAACCCTTCTGCCCGGTTCTGTTCGGGAATGAACCAGTAGCAGCCGAAGGCCATAATGAGCATCCCGATCAATCCGATGGCCCTGTCAACGAATACCGAAAGGGCCGCCTCCAGCTTCTTGTCCGTATGTTTGGTCACGTACCAGGCCCGGGGCAGGTCGCCCCCGATGGCGCCGGGAAGGCAGTTGTTGTAGAACAGGCCCAAAAAATGCAGCCTTACGGCGGGAAAGAAACCTATCGTGATCGACTGGACTTTCAACAGGACGCGCCAGCGCGCAACGAAGATAAGCTGACCTATGACGTAAATCGCTATCGCAGCGGCAAACACCCACAAGTTCAGGCCCAGCAGCACTTCGCCGACCTGCCGCAGATCCTCACCTCGCAACGCCAGATAAAGCGCGCCGCCGGCGATGCCGAAACGCACAACATACGAGATGTATTTGCTGTTCCTGACTCTTGCCTTAGGCATTAAGGTCGTCTGCCCTGAAAAACTCGTTTTTACGGATGATACCCTCCAAACGTCATATTGGCAAGAGGTTAAACGAACAACAGGGCTTTTGAATGTAACCGCAGACGCCGTCCCTTCAACAGAGTTTACCCTGAGCGAAGCCGAACGGGTTCGGGGCAGGCTCTGAGCAAGGTCGAAGGGGTAGTCGAAGGAACAGAAAAAGATGCGAGTTTTGCAGGGCGGTAGATGGGTTCTGAAACTTTCGCGCGTGCTGGTCCCCAATATCTTCAACTGTCTCAGACTGCGACGAACAGATGGTAGATGATGAAGGCTCCGTGGGCGAGAACGTGGGTTGTCTCGGACACGCGCGAGTCTCCACGCAACACCGAAGACAGCACGAGCTTGAATGGAGGCGCGGCCTTGAGTTTCTCGCGGTTTGCCTCGATTAAGGCGGCTACGGAGATGCGAGCCCTCTCGATGTCGCCATCGAAAACATAGCCAAGCATACCGCCGCTTGCCAAGCCTCGGGCATACCGTTGCTCAATGAAACACATCATGCCTTGGCGGTCAGTTACGTATTTGTGCACGCAGGAATCCCACCCGGATGGGAAAGTTACATGGAGACGCTTGGCTTCGATGGCGAAGTAGGGCCAGGGATGGTGCGTCTGGGTGGAATGAAGGAATCGGAAATCGAGTCGCCCAACAGCATTCTCTTCATCCGTATCATCGCCATACACGGACGCCTCCGGGTCCAAATGAACTGGGCGTTTCCGCAACTCCCCATCTTGGATCAAGAGCTTTCGTAACCTCTGGCTGATCTTGGTCTCACGCTCGGTAGCGTTTCTCTTGCACAGAGTGGCGGAACAGCGCAACACGGCACCCAAGATGAAGCGAATTTCTTCATTTGGAAAAAGCGGAACCCACTGTACTGCCTCA
>DATKWR010000597.1:0-4649 GCA_035529475.1 Sedimentisphaerales bacterium
CCCTAACATCATCAAAAACCGTGCCGAAATACACATCATGTTGGGCGGCAGACTCTGTCGGTGCCCACGTCAGCACTACATCATCCCGAGGCACATCTGTTTCTCCGTCAGCCGGGCTGGGGCCCGACGCATTGGTGGCAGACGCGCCCGCGGTGATGGCGATGTTGTCGAACCCTCCGGCCGTATTAGCCAGAAGCGCATTTGATACTTCAAGGCGGAATGTGGCGCTCTGGCCGTTATCGAGAGTCACATCGTTTAATACAGAGAGACTCCAATCGAAATCGTCGTAGTCGCCGGTCGGCCCGGCAACTGCCAGCTCGCTTGCAGAATTAATAAGGGTGTTGTCATCATTCTCGAGATCGCCGCTATCGTAGTATAGCGCGATATCCCGTGGCGAATTTGCATACCAACGGCTGTAGTCAAAGTGAAACGTGCCGAGATATAGAGAACCACCCGTATTGTTGGTGATTTGGACTGAAACAACAGCTCTGGAAGGCTGATCCAACTTCGCTCGAACCGCATTTGAGGTCGAAGCTGCAGTGGCAGGCCCGCTGCCGTAAGTACCATCCGTTGAGTTTTTGTCTGCCGGTACGTCTTCCCCACCACTGAGTAAGCCGGTCACACCGGTCAGGTAGTCATCCGGCGTGCTGTCCGAAGCGGGCGTACTTACTTCAGGGGTGTGCCAGCCAATCAGAATTGTACCTTCCGGCACACCGGCTGAGGTCATGCCGGTTAGCGCCAGAACCAAAACAAAAGAAATTAGACAAAGCACTTTTCTACACATAATGTTCCTCCTTCAAATAGAGTATGTCATAATGGTTCCTACAAGCTTCAAGTCTTATAATACTACAATCTCATCTCAATTTCAACACTATTTCGACAAGCTTACCCTTTAAGCTCATCGGCAAGCTCCGTGTGTTGCCGTGGAGCGATGATCTACCCTTCGGGCATACGCATACAGGCCCCGAAAATCCTGACGGTATTCTGCTTCAAAGGTTCTCAGGCTCAGGGAGCAGTCGCCGGCCGATACAGCCGGACGTCGTCGATATACATCTGGCCGGTGCCGCCCGGCAGGTTTGTGTTGCCCCGGGTGCCGAAGCCAATACTGATACTGTTGACATTGCTCAGGTTCACGCCCAGATCGGCGAAGCTCTGCAGCGGGATCACCCACGGCGTCCACTTGTTCGTCTGGGCAACGGTTGGATTGTCATGATAGACAACCGCCGTGCCGTTGAGAGCTACATACATTCGCTCGGCGGCATTCGCGGCCTTGCCTGCGAACCACAACGACAATTCCGTAACGCCCTGGGCCCTCCAGTTACGCGCGGCGCCGGTCAACGTCATGGTGGCTTCCGAGTACTTGAAATTGTTGTCGTACGTCAACGGCATCGACTGGACGCCGTCGTGAACGACAATGCGCTCGGTGATAGGAACATCCAGATTGCCGACGACAGCGCCGTTGGTCGTGGTGCCAAAACCGTCGATCCACGTCAGATAAATCCTGTTGCTTCCCGGCTCACCTTCGTTGAGATCATTGTAGGACTCAAAACCATCCACAAGAAGGAAATCGCCGGTGGTGAAGCTCCAGAGCGGCCCTTTCCAGGGACTGTTGGGATTGACGGCATTAACTTCATCTATGCGCCAATAGAACGCGCTGTCCCACGCGAGTAACCCGGGATCATAGCTCTCGGTTCCCAACGCCCTGGCGCCTTTGTATTCGGGTGAGGCAGTATTGGCCTTGCGCACGGCCTCTTTGTCCATGCCGAAGTAAAGTTGGTGTGAGGCGGCATCGTCTCCCGGCGTCCAGCTTAGAATCGCGTTCATCTCGGTGCTGCCGGCGCCATTCGCGGGATAGGGATTGCCGACGGCCCCCAGCGTGGTAAAGCTCCAGACCTGGCCCTTGTACGTGGTGGGCGGATCCGTCTCATCGACCCGCCAATAATAGACCTTTGCCGGTTTCAACGGACCGGGATTGTAAGTCGTCGTTCCTGCAAAGGTTCCCCCGGTGGCGTTGTTCACGTCGTCAAAATTATCGCCGAAATAGACGGTGTCCAGTTTTGCCGCGTAGCCTCGGGTCCAGGTCAACTTGGCATCGAGAGCGACGGCTTCATCGCCGTCAGCGGGATTGGGATTGTAGGCCGTCCTGGGTGCAACTGAAAAGCTCCAGACGTTACCCTTCCAGGGACTTGCGGCATGGGCGTCGTTGACCTCATCGATTCGCCAGTAGTAGGTCGTTCCCGGCACCAGACCATCCGGATACGGATACCCGGGGAAACCGACCAACTGAGAGTCTGTGGCCAAGTTGCCCCAAAAGGCACTGGCCGCTCCGGCGTTCACGTCGTCGAAATTGTCGCCAATGTACAGATCATGAGAGGCCGCGTAAGGTCCCGGTTTCCAGAGAATCTGTGTCCATGTCTGCGAAATCATGGCGCCGTTTGTCGGAGATGGACGCCCAGCTCGGGCGTTGACGTCACCGATGGCGGTAGCGGAGAGAAGCACATGCCCAAATCCGAGACTCTGGTTGTGAGCTTCACGGCTGGTCCAGGTCATCTGGACTTCCCGGTCACCATCGTCCGTATCGTCAATACAGGGGTGGAAACCAATGGCATTGCCTGCTGTAAAGTTTAATGAAAGCATTCGTCCATATTCGATAGAGACTTCGCAGATGTATCCATCTCCAGTTTTGGTGGAAGCTACCTGCAGGTAATCGGGCTCGCGCGCACCGGCACCGTCCATGTTGCACCAGTTCCATTTCTGATTATTGGCATTGAACCCATACTGGTAATGTACCGTAGCAGTATGCGTTGCAACTGTATCTGTCGTAGAGAAAAACACTTCTACGCAATCCGCATTCCAGATAGTGCCGGCGGATTTATTCATGGATAACTTGTCGTCTTTCACCACCACGGCGATGTAGATCTTCTCGTTATCCCATAGCAGATAGAATTCTCCGCTACAGTCCTCGGGGCTGGCCCAACTAGCCTGTCCAGTGTACAGTTGCCCTGCCGTATCGAGGACTGCCGGGGTCATAGCGGAAAGATTCCAGTCGCTCAGATCGCCGTCAATTGCACCAGGAGTTCCCCGCAGACACGTTATCACCAGTGGCTCTCCAGTCGTTGGGTGTACTGCAGGTGGGGCTGCAATCGCCAAACTCAAGCTGAGCAAAGTGAAAATTCCCACGAAAAGGCATTTCTTAGCTAACATTGTCGTTCCTCCTAATAATAGTTTTGGTGTAGCAATGAATCATCGCAATACCGAATTAGCAGGCACTAAGACCAACGATCAGACAAATCAGTTTCTTGCGCGTGTTCGCCCTCCCGACAAGAGATTGCACCAGCCGTTACCGCCTGGCTACTCACCGAGCCTACATGCAACGGTCTCCACGTTGTTTTCATTCGGGTGAGATAACTCTTTGTGATTTGAAACGACCTCCTTCCTTCCAATAATCGTACGGGCTGCTAATTGGAAAGCGGAAACCTTGAAGCCAGCAACGGAGCTTTCAATTTCTCCCGAACCGGCAATCCACAGGTACAGCCAAATGTATTTATACCAAACAGGAACCCTTACAGTCAAGGAGAATTTTCAAGATATTCTCGGCAAGGGGGCATCGCGGGCAGAGCACTTCGTTTGTCCCTTCAAATAGTCAGGGCCTATACCCACAGGTACAGGCCCCGAAATGATGCAAATCCTGCCCTCGGTCCCGCATCAGCGAAAAGCCGAGCCGGCATCCTTCCAACGCCGATTAAAACGGCTTGTCAAAGGGCTGAGTCCGGCCCGCCAGCCATGCAATCTCCTCCTGGGGCAACGCCCGGCCGTAAATGCGAACATCGTCAATAGTGGATGAGGTATGTTCGCGCAGGCCGCCGTCGAGGGAATTGTAGTTGCCGCTGATGGCGAAACGGCCCATTCCATCTCCATGGTTCAAAGCCCCCGAGAAGGGATCTGAGTTCTCCGCCACCGGCTGGCCGTTCCTGTAGAGAACTACCTTATCACCATCATAGGTGACGGCGGCATGAATCCATTCGTCCAGGACAAAAGACGCTGGGTCCACTACATTGCCGTTTCCTCCGGCCGTGTTGAAGATGGCCGTGAGCCTGTTCGTGTTATTGCCGTATGTCATGGCGTACGCTTCGCCACCCGAACTGCCTCTCTGCATCGAGAGAAGAACCTGCCAATGAGCAAGAATCTGGTGCGGCCTGCACCAGACCGCGATCGTGATATCTTGCTGCACCTTCAGGACATCGGGCGTTGGCGGCCCCACGTCAACGTACTCGCCTTCCTCGAACCTCAAGGCCGAGCCGACCATTCCCGCGACCCATTCAGCGGCGCCCACGAGGGTCCCCGTACTTTTGTTGCCGGAGCTGTCGTTGACGATGTTGCCGGAACCCTCATCAAACGGCCAGTGCCCCGCCAAATTAGCGTTGCTGGGCTGGAACGGCGTGATTAACTGACGGGCAAAGGCATACAATCGGACATCGTCAACGTACAGTGTGCCGGCGGCAGCGTTGCCGTCAATCCCGATGGCCAGTGTCGTAACAGTCTGGAGGTTCACGCCCAGCGTTGTCAGATCAATGTTCCAGGCTTGCCACGCTGCGATTGCCAAATTGGCGGCATTGCCATCGTAAGGGATCTTGGAGCCGTTGATCTTG
>DATKWR010000598.1:0-10158 GCA_035529475.1 Sedimentisphaerales bacterium
TTTGAATGTGTTTTTATCGATGCCTTCCATGGCTGTTCTCTGCGAACAACCATAACCGAATTGGCAAAATAGGCGATGAAAGAATTAAAATGTCTTACGCTGAAAGATTAAAAAGTCCCCGGCGAAGCCGGGATAAGTTCATCACCGCCACATCCCGATCGCCCACTGTCACTTTAACTGTGTCCCCATCCGCCGTCACCGGCTTCCCCTGCCACACATCTTTCTCGATGCACAACCCCGCGTCGCGCGCGATCAGCCGGATGGTTACTTCACGGGTCTTTCGGGTCGGGTTCACCACCCACAGGTACTTCCCTTCGGGTCCTTCGTGCAATCGCGCTTTGACGTCTGGGTCGCTCGAACAGACGCGCTGAGCGACGTTCGCCGACTCCAGGAGTCCGGCAAAAAACGTCTTGGGCTCAGCTGATTGACGCCGGAAGTATCCCGCGCCGGGAAAGGAGCCGATCAGCAGCACCCCCTTCTCCACATACTCGGTCAGCTTCCGCGCCGTCTTTTCCTTCAGCATTACAGGATAGGGCAGGTAAACCACTTTGTACTCCTAAAGATGATCCACATGCACCCAGTCGAGCGACTCCGGATAGCCTGAAAAGTTCCGCGTAGGCCGCACGTTGTCCCAGCTCGCGTAGCTGTACCGATGCCACGCCCGGCCCAGTACCTCCAGCGTCCCATACTTCTTTTTGAGCCATTCCCGGAATTTCTTCTGAGTGGCCTCGCAGAAGCAATACATCTGCGATGACGAGCCTCCGCGGAACGAGTTTTCATTCCACAGGTCGTAGCAAAGTGTCGCCGGATGATCGCGGTAGCGTACCATCAGGGCCACGAGAAACTTTTCTGCCTTGGCCCGCACGTCCTCGTTGTCCAGGCACAAACCCGGAAATCCTCCAACCGCACTGCTGCCCGAAATGGAGCTGTGAACGACGGTATCGTCGCTGCCGAGAAACCGCGCATGGGGATATTTCTCGAAAGCCCATTCCGGCGCCGCCGTGATCATCTCGGTGATGACCACCCGGATCCCGTTCTGCGCCTCCAGTTCCATCATGCGGTCGTAGTTTCGCCAGTCATACTTCCCAGGCTCGACCTCGATAGCCGACCACATATACCAATGGCGCATGACGTTCATGCCAACCTCTGCCGCGGTCTTGTGGTCCCTTTCCCAGTCCTCCTCCGGAGGATTCGATTTCCGAAAATACACCGCTCCGTAAGGAAACACAAGATCCTCCGCGACAGCGGGCACGGCTCCCAGCAGTGCCAAGGCTAATACTAATATCAGTTTCTTCATCTTCCTTCCGGCTTGTGCCTATATCTGTCGAATTTCGATATGTCGGGCACATTCCATGCTTTGCCAAGTCGATGATTGCAATCGCAAAGAAATAGGCAATTGGGTACGTTTGCATGTCCCCGTCCGTTGTATTGATTCAAAAGTATCAAGAGCAATCCGGGCTTCCTGTGGCTCGCGCAATAAGTAGAGGTTTCATCCGATTAGGGATTTGTCCCATCTTCGCAACGGGTGGGGCTTGGGAGCGGCTTTCTTGATCTTGCGCGACTTCTGAGAAGATGCTGCGCCTGCTGGAGTAGCCGCCAGCAGCACCAGACAACAAACAGCAACTGCAATCAGATGGAAGACTATTGAATTCTGATTCACGTTCTATCCCTTCCCAGTGACAGGCTCAGGCGTGACGCACCACGAAATACGGCTGGTTGGCCAGATCGGCGTTCAGGCCCGGATGGAGCCAGGCGTCTCCTTTGGCGTCTCGCAGGATGAAGTAGTAGAGTACGGGATAGACCGAGTCGGTATATTCGCCCGGGATCGTCGCTCGGTAGCGGCCGCCATCGGCGGACATCTCCACGACTTGGTATTCGTCGGATTGATCGAGATGGCGATAGTGCAATACCGCAGACGCCAGTTTGTAGCGGACCTCGACGGAGATCTCCAGCCGCATTGGTTGCCCGGGCCGGAACAAAGCGGGAGGCATGTGCCGGCATTGCGGGCGAGATTGCTGCTGGATGACGCTGAAGCCCGGACGGGAGATAGCCGCGGTCCAGATCGGCGCCGCCGAATCCGGGGCGGAGGGTTCCTTTTGCGATTGGGCCTTCATATCGGCTATGTCTTTGTCAATCGCTTCGAGCCGGTCGGCCCAGTGACCTCGCAGGACGCTGTTGGGTCCGAACGTGACGTCGTCAACGTAAACTCCTTTCGCCACTTCGGAGAGCTTTGCCCAGGCGTCCCGGCTGGCGCTGTAGCGCCTTATAGCCTCGCGAATTGCCGTGCGGTCGCCGGTCTTTTGATAAAAGGCGTATGCCACGGCGGCGCGAAGTTTATCGGCGAAATAGCTCGCGGTGCCGGCCTGGATATCTGTGTCGATCGCCAGTCGACGGAAGGCCGGATCTTCGGCGTCAGCAACTTTGTTGCGCGCGCTAGCTAAGTTGGTGTTTGCCACCCGGGCCAGGTTGCCGAGCCATTGGGCCACCTGCAGCGGGGAATACTTTCCGCTCGGCTTGCCGCTGATCAATTCGTCTGCAAACTCATCGGCTGTGGTAAACAGAGCCGGATCGAGCGGGCTTACTCTGCCGAAGCGATTGCCGTTGACGATCGGGATATTCATGTGAATCTCGGGCCAGTAGCCGTTATTCGAGCAGGAGGGCGTATGCGCGGTGGTAATCAGAAGCAGCACGCGGCTGGCGTGTCCCAACGCGGTTTCGCAATTGCCGGCCGCCCGGCCGAACTCGGTCCTGAGCATGCGTCTCCATACTTCTGACGGCGTGTTGGGATTGTAGAGCATCCGCCCCCAGATCCGATAGGTATAGAGATATTTTTCCCAACTGCCTCCGGCGGGGCGCAGAGATGCGTCGGCATAGGCGTCGCGACTGCCGGGCAAGCCCGAACCCATGCGGCCCTTGAACGATAGCGGTTCACATAATTCGACTCCGAGACTGCCGCAGATATTGGAGTAGCGGCTGTAGCCGGCCGCCATGGCCGGATCGCCCGAGAGCAGCAGACGCTGCGTGCCGGGCCAGATGCGGAAGAGCACGCCGTGACGGCGATCCTCGCCCAAGTAATCTGCGTACCCATAGCGGGTAAAACGCCGTTGCCGCTCCAAGGAACCACCGGGCTTTGCCTTTTGCCATTCGTTGGCTTGGATGGCAGCCTGGTGATAGGGCAGGCCCTGATGTTCGGCCCAGTACTTCGGCGAGACGGTGACCGGCATCCCCGTCTCCAGGGCGATATTGATCAGCTTGAAATCGATACCCTTGCTGTGGATGTCGATTGGCCGTTTCTTACCGGCGCGGACGACGCCATCGTAAATAGTGCGCCAGAACTCATAGGAGCCCTGGGGGACGCCGCTTTCGCTGTGGCAGCGGAACGTGACGCCGTCAATTTTGGGACAGCTTTCCAACAGTTTGTGCAGAGCGTCCCGGCAATACGCGGCGTGATTTTCAGGTGTCAGACCCTCGATGCGGTAGTTGACGTCCGGGCTGTCGCGGAATTCGTACGCATGGGTCCACAGGGCCAATTGAAAATGCAGCCCGCGCATAGTCGTCTGGTCCACGATGTAACGGAGCATTTCCAGATTGCGGTCGCGCTCCTCATCGGGCAGCCCGACGGCCTTGACATTGTGGCCGGGCACCGAGAGCAGGAAGGGATATGTGAAATAAAAGTAAGAGTCCCGGATGTGTCGAGGCGCGTTGTAGCCCAATCCGAAGGTCATCGAGAAGCGGTTAATACGCTGGGTGATCAGCATCGAGAGATAACGCTGCCAAAACGATTTGTCGTAGTACCAAGCCTTGTCTTCGACGTCGCTGGTGAACAGCCGGGCTATGCTGCGAACCGGATTGGCCGGCTGCTCGACAATGCGATCAGGTCTTCGCAACTCGGCGACTGGGCTGCGCGCATGCTCGACGCGATCGGCCAGTTCCAGCAGAGCGTAGACGAGACCTCGCACGTCGGAGCCCGTCGCCAGCAACGCTGAGCGATTGCCCAGCTTCGAGCGGACCAAACCGGTCGCTTCGGGAACGTCGGGAACGGACAATCCCGCGGCACCGAGCATCTTGCTCGCCCAGTTCGAGTCTCGGCCTGAGACCACCACGGTTGTGGCTCTCGGTGAAACCTGATCGAGCGACGAGTGTAGCTCCACCGAGGCACCTCGGGCCTTAAGACTGTCCTGTAACTGTCCGACGGCTCAGCGCACGGGCCGTTCCTTGGCCAGGTTGTCGGTCGGGTCCGACACAATCGTCACTTTGGGGGTCCGGCCCTGAGCGTAAACGGTTGGGGCCAGGAGATCGGCGCCGGCTACCACGGCGGCGGTTTGAGCGGCTGTCTTAATGAAATCCCTCCGAGTTGGGCCGGGAACGAAGTTCTCAGGTTGGCTTTTCATGGTATTGGTTCCTTTCTGTAAGGTCAAATGAATCTTTGCTCCTTCCATCCTCAGACTCCTCTGTCTCCGGAAACATTCTCCTGCACTTTGCCGCCTACGGTCAGGTCGACATCGTCCTTGCGCAATGCATCCTGAAGCTGGGCGACTTTCAATTCACGTGGCACTATTCCCTTGCGGGCCGACATCGCCGCGGCTAATCCCGCTGCATGACCGGTCGCTGTACAGTTACCCATGCTCTTGCCGGCAGCCATTGCGATGTGTGTCGCCGAGATGCAGCGTCCGGCGGTCAACAACCCATCCACCTTCTCGGGCAGGATCGCTTGGTAGGGCACATCGTGGACCATCATTTTCGTGAACTTATATCCCATCAGGTCCAGATAACCACTGCGCCACGCGACAACGTCTTCGAACTTGCGACCTTTGGCCGCGTCCTCTTCGGTGAGTACGTACCCGCCCTTGACGCGCCGGGTCTCGCGCACCGCGATACGAGGATTCGTGGCGACCAGCTCTATATCTTTCAGATCCTCGCCGCCAAACTCGCGCATGGCCCGGGTCATTTGCAGCGCCTGGCGCCGGCTCACGCACTCGGCCTGTGAACGCTCGAACGGATCGGTCATGTCGAACTGCCCGATGTCCCTGGTCCCGGTGTGATTGATCCAGTAATGCTGGCAGTTGGAGACCGGCTTGAGTCCCCAGCCCTTCGGGATCAGCGGGTATTTGCTCCTCGCGGCATCGGCGATCTTCCTAATGCTTGCCCGGCGAATCTGCTCCGTGGAGACATTTGCCATGCCCAAAAGCAGTGTGCTCGGCATGCGAGGCTCGCTTGTCTCCATCATTGTCTCGGCGCCGGCGAAATAGGCGACATCCGCATCGCCTGTGCAGTCAACCACGACCTTGGCCCGAATGGTCGCAAGGCCCTGCTTTGTGCTCACCACCACGCCCGTGACACGATTGCCTTCGGTCAGCGCTTCGGCCGCAGATAAATGTACGAGGTACTTGCACCCGACTTCGTCCAGGGCGTCGAGTATCGCAACCTTGAGGTAATCCACATTACAGTACAACTGGTGCTGGCCTATGTACACCGCCTGATCGCCGTAGGCCAGGAGCTTTTCTATCAGAAGTTCGTGCACCACTGAGCGTGGTTTGCTTTCGGGCCGCATCTGATTGATCGGCATCCCCAGAGACCACGCGGCGACGCCGCCGAAGAAACCACAACTGTCGATGAGCAGCGTCTTGACGCCTGTTCGAGCGGCGCCCAGAGCGGCGCCGATGCCCGCCGGGCCGCCGCCGACAACGAGCACGTCTGTTTTCAACAATTGCTTCGTTTTGGAATTCCCTGCTGCACGAGCCGTGCCGGCGGTCAGTTTTCCCGACGCCGCCAGACCGAGTCCAAGCCCCGCTTGTTTGAGCAGTTTACGACGACTATCGTTCAGATCGTTCATGCTGTTTCTCCTTTAATGCCTGGTCGGCACCGCCATGTCGAATTCGCGGCACCTCCGAGCAAGACCGGCATGTTGCGCCGGCGCCTCGGCACCGACTGCATCTTGCCACAATTGTTACCTTTGGAAGACTTTCTTATAAGACTAATACCTGGAGTCGGAGACCCGGTCAGATTATAGCACTTTCCGATTTCCCCGCAATCCTTCTCTTATCTCCTTTTTACCCGGCAAGAATCGTGAGATAGCGGAGGCTTGTCGGAAGATTTCTTATGGCATTCATTCCGTTATGATAATACAATTCATCAAATGTTGCAAGTTTACGTAAGTCCTGCAATGACAAGGAAAACGAGGTTTTTCGGGTGGACACCGACCTTGGCCCCAATGCCCAGCAACGCAACGCTTCTGGTAAATTCCGGTCGATTCACCATTCTCCTGCTTGGTTTTATGGCTGTGACTCGATGTCAAAAGCTTCCCGATCAGGGTCTTTTCCACTCTACCGTTGTTGCGTGGGGTGAATACCACGCCTTGGCCGTAATACGGCCCTGGGAATGTTGGCCCAGAATCCGGACGACCTTGGATTCGCCAGGCAACATATCAAAGTAGTTGTCTTCGAAGAACCAGCCGAACGGATCGCCGTTGGCGTCGCCCTCTAGTGTCACACAGCGGGCGAACTTATCGGCGGTCACTACAAGTGCCCCCTTCTGGACTTTCACGTCAAGCTTGGCGTCGGGAAACGTGAGGCGGCGCTCTATGTCGGCAAAGGCGTTGCCACGGGCAAGCACCTGGCCCGACTTGTCGGTAAGCGTGGCAAAAAGGATATGCTCTTTGCGGAAGGCGCGAATACCGGCCTTGTCCAACTGCACGACCACGGCCGACTTGCCAGGGGCCACCGTTACCTCCCGCACAATCTCCTTGCGGAATTCGTTTTTTTCGAGGTGGTAAAGCTGGATCTTCACTGTGCCTGTGACCGACTCTTGTGAGTCATTGATGACCCAGAGATAAAGGAAGGTGTCAATATCAAACGACAGCATCACCGGAGCGTAGGCCCGACGGAGTGCGTAGTAGACGTGTTTAGGCTCAAGGAAGTAGTCGACCTTGCCGCTGTAGACCTGGGGCCATGAGTCATTGTACTTCCACACGATGTACCCCCCACAGCACCGACGATCCGTCTGCTCGGTGGCCGGACGGCCGCGGCGCTGCCGTTCTATGAGGTCCTGGTAATAGAGCGACTCCGCCATCCCAAGCCGGTACACGAGCCCTGCGGCATCCGTGGCGCCGTAGAACTGTTCGACCGGCCCGGTCTTCTTCCAGCTTTCGCTGGTGGTGTAAGGCAACCACGTATTGGGGAAGGGGTACCTGTTGCCGTGCAGATAGAGCGTGGAGTAGTCCTCGGGCCAGAGGTCTTCGGGGGCCATGAATCGCTTTAGACTATGCAGTAGCGGCGCCGAGATGCGCGTGTCCTCGCTGGCGAAATTCAAGTAGTCGTAGCCTGGCACAAACCACATGTTGGTGTAGCCATGCGTGTTGCCCTCCCGCGGATCGTTGGGATTCATCCCGAAGTAAGGAGTGCTGGGCTGGTAGTAACGATCGGGATCGAGTTCCTTGCAAACGGCCCCCACTGCTTTGGCGGCAGGTAGGCCCTGCCAGGGACCATGGTCCGTGAAGTCCCTGTTGTAGTCTTCATGGGCCCACTGTGCCGCTTCATTGCACCCGCACCAACACAGGATCGAGGGGTGGTGCTTGAGGCGCTTGATGAACCCGGTGGCCTTGTCCGTGCACGTGGCGATGCTCCGGGGGTTCGAATTCATGGGCAGTCGCGTGAAATCCTGCCACAGCAGGAATCCCCTGGCGTCGGCCATCTCGTAAAACTTGTCTTGCGGAGCCTCGGCTGGCCCCCAGACTCGAAAGGCATTAAAATTCGCGTTCTCCGCCAACGTAAAGAGCCTCTCCTCGCGGGCCTGGTCCCACACATCACTCATCAGGTTCGGGGTCACCCAATCGCCTCCCCGAAGGAACACCGGAACTCCATTGACCTCGAAGTGCAGAAGCTCGGGCATCGTCACGCGCCGGAAACCGATCGTGCGCCGTTCCGTCTGCTGCGTCCGTCCTTCCGCAAGCAAGGTGACCTCCGCGCGATAGAGCGGCTGGTCGCCATAGAGGCGCGGCCACCACAAACTCGGACGATCAACACTCAGGACGCAGTGCCCGACGAACTCGCCACCTTTCACGGCGGCGGGTGCCGTTGATTCGCCCACAAGCTGGCCGTCGGGACCGAGCAGGCGCACTCGCACCTCGACCGAGGAGAGGTGGCTCGTGCCCGCGGCATCCACGGTGACCGTCCCCTTCGTAAGCGCCTCATTGAGGGAGACGTCGGTGACGACTTCCTTCATGAGGTGACCGTCGGATATCTCAACGAAAACCTTGTCGAAGACGCCTACAGAGGATATAGCCGGATTGGGACCAAGGTAGCTGCCGCGGTTACTACGACGTCCACGATTAGGCGAATCGTCCTTGCCCGGTCGATCGACCGCATGAAAATGCAGTACGAGTGAGTTTTCCGGACGAAGACGACCGCTCACATTGACGGCCAGGGGGAGTTGGCTCGAGTGTGAGGCCAGACGCTCCCCATTGAGATAGACGTCGACTTTGTTCTTTATTCCCTTGAAGCGGAGCCAGGCCTCACGTCCCTGATCTTCGATGACGAACCGCACCGCATAGACCCAGTCCTGCTCGCGCACCCAGAAACACTTCTCGGTTCCCCCTAGTAACCAGGGGGCTTCGATCTTGCCAAGACGGAGTAGAATATCGTGCACCGTGGCCGGCATGACGCCTGCGGCCAGCCAGCTCTGGCTTTCCTGCCCCCGACCCGCTTCGGCCAGAAACGCCGCGTCCAATGTCTCCTGTGGCGTAACGGATTTGATCTTCCAGCCGCTTGAGACCTCGATCCGCTCCATACGCTCACCGGAGGACGCCGCTTCAGTTCGGCCCACCGCTAATGTCAAAAGGATCATTATCGCGGTGGCGGCCCTTCTCACCAATGCAGCTTGCCTTAGAGATTGTCGCCGGGTCTGTAATCGTGCGGATTCCTTGGTACCACAAGGTTTGGCGGTTGACTGGCTCTTAAACATAGTATCGTCCTTTCCTGATGTATTTGATATTGAATAACACGAGTTCTTTCGTCCTTGCTATTTCTGCCATCGCCACATTTTGACCGTCATATCTCGCTGCGAGTTCATCCAGTCCACGTGCCAATCGAGCCAGAGGGTGTTGCATCCGCTCTTGTGTCGGGCCCGTGCCACTCTCCGTCCGTATGTGACATCCTGGGTCTCGGACTGGGGCATATGGCCTGGATTCCAGATATCCGTCTCAAGGACGGCCGCATCGGTACCGCGGGTGACTGGCCTTCGCCAGGAACCATCCTCATTATCCACTATATAGAGCGTTTCGCTTGGCCGCTCACAGGTGGTCAGACGGGTGGGCCTAAGAAGCATCGCACCGGTCTCGTCTCCCTTATTCTTAAAATCCCACCCGTTGATGACATAGCAGACTGCCTGCGTCTTGTCCGGATAGCTGGGACAGCGAAACATCTTGACCGACCGGTAGTCATTGTCGATCGCCCTTTCCGCCAGGTAGGGCATGAACAGCACATACCAAGAAGGAGGGTCAACAGGTCCTCCCGATGGTTCGCCCCTGGGGACATAAAAGTCCCAGTTTTGTGCATACAAATAGGCGCCAATGCCTATCTGTTTCAAGTTACTCCGGCAGATAACGGCTCGGGCCTGTTTGCGGGCTTTGCCCAGCACAGGCATCAGGATCCCCATCAAGATCGCAATGATCGCTATCACCACCAGCAGCTCTATCAGAGTAAAGCCTCGTGGATTTTGTCTTTGTGGGTGCATAAACGTCACTTTCCTATTCTCAAACCATACATACGTCAATTCTAATTTCCAATATACAAACCACCGCCCCAAGGTATGTCCTTTTATCTCAACAGCCCCAAAGATACCTAACCATTCAATTTGATCTGGTAAGTATTACCTATGCCTCTCATAATACCACTCGGTCCCAAGGCCCGTACCACACTAGGTACGGGCCTTGGCACACATAGTCAACAAAAATAAGGATTAATTAATTGGACGCATCCGTGATCACAATAGCGTCGAGCTGGGCGCCATCCTCGCGATACGCGATCTCCAGGGTATAGGTCCCCGGCGCTAGGGTGTAGCGAATCGGGATGTTGCCATCATCCGTATTGATGACCTCATCCCAATGCCAGGTCGTACCGACCGCGAAGTTCCAGTTGATCCACCCATCGTTGGCGGCCGACG
>DATKWR010000599.1:0-2054 GCA_035529475.1 Sedimentisphaerales bacterium
CTCTTTCTAATCCTTAAGATCAAGGGCCCGGTAGGCCCCAACAAAAAATTCGTATAGATCGTCACGGATATTCTTCACTATCCTAACAGATCTTCAGACTTTGTCTATAGAGGTATCCGGGCGTCACTTGTACGGACGCTCCAATTTGACCCTTATGGAGCGCCACCAACCCGGAGTCTCTGTTTTGGCTTAACGTAGCAGTCATTATCGGGAGGATGAGCAACTTGATCGTACCGGAGGACTTTGGTATAGTGTCGAAATCTCGAACATAGCCGGGAAGTAGGTCAATGTGATGTCAAGGATGCCGAGAATAGCGGTTCTGATCGAGTCGTCCAGGGCGGCGCCTCGGAGCTTTTTGCGGGGGATCGCCCGATACGCCCACCTGTACGGCCCGTGGGCCTTTTGCAGGCTGCCGCCCGTATATAAGAGCGGGGCCCTTGAGCAAGGTATGCTTTTCTCTGGTTATGCCGGCGGTCGGGCACGCAGGACGTCGTCCTGGAACGAAGACCAGATCAACGGCATCATTGCCCATGTTGGCAACAGGGAAGTTGCCAAGAGTCTGATACCGCGTGGTTGTCCTGCAGTCGTGGCGCTGGAGACTTTTCGCAAAACCAAGGTCGCCGAACAACGCGGGCAGGCCGTTTCGTTTCTGAAAAAGGCCGCCGAGCATTGGGCCGACGTTGTGGTGGTAACAGACGCGCATTATCGCGCCGTACCCGCGGTCCAACTGTCGGGATCCGGCGGGCGGGCGAGACTCTATTTTCCTGGCGGCAATATCAGGACCAGGCTGACAGGGACATCAAGATTGCAGCCGGTGCCGAGTGACCCGTCGTCACTGAGAAAGACAGCTCAAGCGGCGGGGCGAATCGCGTGAATATGTAAGGAGGCAGAACAGGCCGTTTATGAGAAGAAGCCTGACACGCAACATTGGATATGCGATCAGTTTGTGTTTGTTCGCGGCCGCAATGCTGGTTCTGCACCGCGAGCTGAGGCACTACCACTACAGGGATATCGTTGCTGAATTGAGGCAGGTTAAGCCCGCGTTCCTTGTACTGGCAGCTTTCTTGACTGTGCTCGACTACCTGGTTCTTACCCTGTATGACGCTCTCGCCTTGCGATACATCCAGCGCAGGCTCGAATGGAGCAAGATTGCACTGGCCTCCTTCGTCGGCTATGTGTTCAGTCACAACATGACCATTGTCGGCGGCAGCACGGCCAGATATCGCATTTATTCGGCACTGGGGGTTGTCGGAAAATGGAGTTCGGCGGTGACTCCTCACGTGCTGGCGGCGGTGAGTCTTGCCGCCGGGGCAATCCTGCTTTTCTCGGGGGCCTGGCCGGCGACAAAGGGCCGGATGAGATGGTTGGACGATCTGCTGCCCCTTCCGGCCATAGAGCTGTCTCATTTTCTTGGAAGCCTGGCGGGCGCCGGGCTGCTCATTCTGGCTCGGGGTCTGCAGCGCCGTGTCGATGCCGCCTATCATCTGACCGTCGCACTTCTGGGGCCGGAGCGATCTTCTCACTGTTCAAAGGTCTTGATTACGAGGAGGCCGTCATTCTAAGTATGATGCTACTGCTCTTTCTGCCCTGCAAAGCCGAGTTTCACAGAAAGACTTCGCTTCTCAGCGGAAGATTCACTTCTGCGTGGGCTGCCCTGATCTTCGCCGTACTGATGGTTTCCGTTTTGCTCGGTTTTTTCTCATACAAGCACGTTGAGTATTCGGATCAGTTGTGGTGGCGTTTTGCAGTAAACGGCGACGCGCCGCGGTTCCTTCGAGCTACACTGGGCGCATCGGTCCTGATCCTGCTGTACGGGATCGCCCGGCTCATGGCCCCGGCGAGTCCAAAGGCGGCCGCGGCGAATACAGACACTCTGCAGGTTGTCGAGAGCATCGTGGCTCGATCACCAAGGACGTGTGTGAGAATTCTTTCTGGCGAATTATGCGGCAACATTTTTTATATTCCAGTATTTGTTCCACAAGTTACTGGAATAGAGACCGGCCAAGGCCATGACCGCTTCGGCATTGTCTTTGTCCCATCTCATTCCAGCCCCT
>DATKWR010000600.1:0-6012 GCA_035529475.1 Sedimentisphaerales bacterium
ACCGCAAATTTTAAGATTCCCGGAGCGCTCACCCTTGGCTCTAACACAAATTGGGTAGCCGACCAAGACACGCTCACCCTTGACGGCACTGGCGCTCAGGTGCTGACCATGAACGGCGATACGGGCGGGGTGCTGATAGGCAATAACAACGGCGGCAGCATTGCCCTTGGCAGCGCGGCGGGTTTTCTGGCGATGGACTTGGATGATGGCGCGTTCTACCAGAAAGGATACGCGACAAACTGTCTCGGCGATTTCTCGTGGAGCACGGACGATAGCCTTGCCATTGACGCGGCTTTGCGTGTGGGCGGCTCGTTTACCGTAGAGGGCTCGGGCAAGTGGTACACACACGCCAATCTTGACCAGTACGGCACCGGCACCTTCCTCTGGGACATAAGCAGTGGCACGAGCGGGTGGTACGGCCACATCACGCAGGGCTATGCAGGACAAACCATTGAGTGGCTTGTGCCGGGAGCGACCAACCGATACCCGACTTTCAGGGACGGTGGGCGGTTTATCATTGCCGATCCGACGGGGGACGTTGCGGGATATATCAGGTTCTACGCCGCACCTGTTGATGGCGATACCGTTTGGGTATTCAACGGCGCGACCTCAAGCGCTGACAGTGGCGATATCAATGTCCACATGACCAACGCCGGGCATACATATCTTGGCGATTTCGACGCGCCGAATGTTGAGCTGATAATGCGGCCTTACACGTCTGCTGATACCAATTTTGTGCATCTACTTGGTGATGTGACCGCACTCAGATGGTGGGCGAATACTCAATATAGTAACGAGGCGTGGTGGTATCTGGAGAGTCACGACATCACTATTGGCTCCGGTGGTATGGGCTTTGGCAACAACGGGACTCCGGGTCTGACCGTTGTGGACCGCACAGCCGGGACCATCACAACTACGGACGCAGGAAACTTCAGCATATCCGACGATGTGGACATTAGCGCCGGGGCGGGCTATTACGACATTGACGGTAATCTGTCCATAGGCTCCGGTACGAACGACCTCGAAACGGCTTCATGGGCCATGACGGGTACGGGGGCACAGACTATCACGGTCAGCGACATGGTACCGTCCTTGACCATTGCCAATACGGGGGGCTCCGGTTCCGTTACCCCGCAACAGGCCATGCATATCGGCGATTTGGATATCAACGACGGCACATACGATTTCAATAGCAAAGCGCACACGGTCTCTGGGGACTTCACATGGGACTCCGACAATACCTTGACTTTGAACGCTGTACTCGCGATGATCGGCAACAGCAAGACGTTCCACCTTGGCAACTCTGGCTCACCGACTATCGCTTCCGGGATTACATGGAATGGAACAAACGGCATCTGGGACAATGACTTCGGCCCCACGTCTGCGAATTTCAAAACGATAACCCTTGGTGCCAATGCTTCCCTCACAATGGCGGGCGATGCGACTGCTCAGAGTTTCGGCAATTCTGCGGCAATGGTCATACTCGGGAACAACAGCACGCTCACCAATAACATCCTGTATAACTACTACAACCTGTCCGGTACCGGGTCGCCCTTCTCGTTTGGCACGGGGTACACGTTCAATGGAACGGGTGGGCACCTACCCAGGGCTGGGGCCGACAACATCACCGTATCGCTGCCTGCCATGACGTACACGGGATCCGGGGATTGGACATGTTACGAGCAGGGTGCCGGAATATCGGGATGGACGTTCAAGTTAGCCGGGAATATCGATCTCGGCACATCGTCAAATTTCCTCTGCAAGGCTCAACTGGCAAATAACAAAGGATATTTCGACGGCGACACCTACGGGATCACCTGCAAGGATTTCGCTGTCGGTGGCACCTGGGCGACTGATACGATGAATGCGACATACGGGTCCGGGACATACAACGTCGTCAACTATGCCGGGGCTACGAGCAACACCGGGGTCATATCTGAGGACTTCGAAACAAGTGTCTGGAACTTCTCGGGCGATTGGCTACATGGAACCGCCAAGGACGTCGACCTGTCCACGTCCCCGATCACTGCGAATGGGATCGGAGCCCAGGCCATCAACTGCCAGGGCGATGCCATGGACAGCTTGTGCATCAACAAGGCCGGCGGCACACTCAGCACGAGCGCCGATCTACAGGTGGGGGGCATACACTTCCTGTCTGGTGGATTCAGTGTGGCCGGGGACGTATTCAGTGTGGCCCGTAGCTTCTGGAGTACAGCAGCCGCCGATTGGACTTCCACGGCAGGGCAAATGCGCATGCTGGGCGATGATGTGCATTACGCGATGAGCCCGAATGACACCGGGCCGAATCTTGGTCTTTACGGCACCCCGGTCTATATAGATACCGGCAACGGAGCAACGGCCGGTCTATACTTCGGGGTGGATGGGGTCAAAGCGCTATTTCAGCCGAACAAGCGTTACACGTTCACAGACACGATGGCAGTTGGTGGTATCGCCGGCAGCCTCGACACCATCGCCTCGCAGACTGCAACGCTGCGGGACACGATTATGCTTGAGAGCATCACGACCTTCGACTATACCTGGATGCGTGACAATGTGTGGCTGGGAGATAAGGCGACGTTTGGAACCGGCAGTAAATCCGGCGGAGGTAATTTTTAGATGCCACTCTACACAGTCATAGTAGCCTCAGGGGTTTACGATCCAGTCCTGAAGACAATAACAGTTTCAGGGGGACCGTTTGCAGAGAACCAGTATGCTCCAACGGGAAAAATAGAGATAAGTAAAGACGGCGGACCTTATATTGAGGTAGACGGTTATAGTTCTTGGGGAGATGGAGTGATCGTAGGGACTTTTCTTGTTGCCTTGCTCGCAGGAACATATTCGGTAAGGGCTACAAGCGGGGACAATTTAACTGGAATAAAATCCGATGCTTTTGTGGTAGGCGGCGGTTCCACGGGCAAAGGTTATTTTTTCTTTTTTGAACAAACAAGGAGTTGTTAATGGCGACCACGGAAGTATCAATACCAAACGGTCCCGGTAAGCAGAACTGGAGCATTAATGATTTCAATAAGTTCCAGAAGGCAGTCAGCACCATTCTTGACGTCGGCAATGATGTGAAATTCATTGACGCAGATGGCGACGATGCCGAGATAGAACAGATCCATCTCAATGCCGACGGTGATGTGAAGTCAAGGAACCTGTCTCAGGAAGATTCCGATGCAATACCTTTGCTTTTTCTTGGCGGAGGATGGCACACCCACAGAACTCATTTCATATTTGCAACGGGAACAGACCTGGCATTATCCCTGTCTGTAAGGATGATTCAAAAACCCTACTAGAAAGGACACTTGTTGTGACAGAACTTGTCGAATACACAAAAGACGGTATCATCCTCCTCGCTGGAGGAGGGGTGGTCATTAAGTCGATATCAATGCTGATATCAAAATTCAGGGGAAACCAAAAAACCACACAAACAGTTACGGTCAATGCTGGAAATACCAACGGAAACAATGGGCGGGTCTATGCAACCAAACAAGAACTTTCAAAGCACGCCCTTGACTGCGCCGGAAAAATTCATGAAAAGATTAATGAGAACTACACGAAACTTTCTGGGCAAGTGAATGACAATCATAAAGAATCGATGCAGGCGTTTTCCAATATGAGAGTCTCAATCACAAAACTCGAATCGATGAAAAGCAAATAATGGCAACCCCGTCAACAGCAGGCTTTCCTCTTCCCACAATCTCAGAAGGTATACTAAGTTATCTTCAGTTTGCGTTCGGAAATCCTGAGATTATTCCGCCGCAGTACAGGTGGGATTCAGATGACAGGGCGAGCAGGATTCGGATATGTGCACCATTCGTTATCGACAACGAAAAGCCGATGAGTGCTCCATACATAGTTGTTGAGAGAACGGCATTTACGTTCGCAAATAGCATATTAGACAATCTCAAGTCAAAAGATCCAATCACGGGTGTTGAGACCCAAAGAGTCGACTGGATGAACGGCGGAGTTAACATCACTTGCGGATCAGGCGCTGCCACCGAGGCCTCGAACCTTGCCAACATAGTAGCCATTCTACTTCAATCAAATCGCCACGAGATATGCGCAACCCTTAGATTCGTCAGAAGCCTTCAGTACGTTGGTATCGGCCCTGAGATACCAATCGTGAAATACGCCGAAGTACATCGCTGGGAGACCACCCTGCAACTTTCGGTGTCGCTACAATTTGGATGGATTGTAAGACAGATGGAGCTCACCGAATTCAACTATGCCGATATCATCAATATAGGCGACCCACAGGCATCAGAGACTGGCGAAACCACACTTGGGTCGGATCTGTTTGTTGATAATTCTAAGGATTTTGGCACATTGGTTACCAACGATCCGCAACTCCTGTCGGCGGAACTCTCGAAGGGATGGTACTACGTACGCCTCGATGACAACGAAAACTCACAGCTGTACGTGGTAAAGGAAATAGTTGACAACCATACCCTGAAACTGGCCACTCACGATGAGGACAATGTGGAGGTTCCATGGTCCGCCACTGCGACCGCCTCGGACGTAGGTTACAAGTTGCTTTGGAATACCGTACATATCCACGCACAAATACCTAGCGCCAACTAGTGAATTATTGTATACTCAGTGTGGGAATCAATTATTTTGCATATATAACGCAGAATTCCCAAGGAGACAAACATGGCGTATCAAGGCCCCAACGTATCAGTAACTCAGAAATTCGAACTCTCCCCTCCCGCTGTCGCCATTGAAGATCTGCCGTCGGTAGTTGTTGGAACGGCTTACGACGTATACGAGAAAGAAAGCCTTGGGAATGCCCCGGGCCTTTCTAGTGGAACAAGCGGCGGGGCTGCTGTGTCGCGTCTCGGTTGGGGTGACGATAATGTTGTTTTTGACCACACCGTCGCCGGAAGACGTGCGTTTGACTTCTATCCTCCGAAGGTGTATGTCAGGGCCGCAATTCAGGATTACGAAATTGAAGGTACAGACATCGATCTTTCGGCTGATGGCGTTCTCCTCGATGCAAGCGATACCTACCCGTACGAAACCGTTCTTGAGGGTGCGTCGGAAGCGTATGTTCCTTACTACGCACTCACTGCGACAGTCACAATTCTTGCCAGTGACCTGCAGACAGTCAATATTACCGGCGGAGCAGTCGTAACAGCCAAGATCCAGAAGGGTCAAAAGGTATATGTTACGATAGCGGCCACCCCGACACTCGTTGGAACCGTTGGGTCGACCCCGACAAGTGAAGGCAAGATCAGGCTTGCCACGCCATATACCGCGGCCGTCCCTGCTGGTACCGCAATAGAGATTGGCATCGCTTCCGGGTCACTTCTCGCCATGCCAAGCAACTTCTACGATCCAAACGCCGACTTCTTCGCAAGCCGAGTCCAGATTGGTGACATCCTTGAGATGAACACCAACGACCTCGGGGAAGAGATTCTCGCCACAGTCGTTTCGGTCGTCAACAAGAACATGCTACTTCTCATGACCGATACCGCAAACGACAACTTCATTCTCAAACTCAAGAGCATGGCCGATGCAGCCTTGACGTTCACAGCAACGTTCAGCGTCGGCTCATACAAGCTCACCAGGCTCATCGGGTTCTCCCAGACCAGGTACGAGGACGCTACCGCAATAGCGCTAGTGTCAAAGGCGGCCGCAAATCAGTTCAAGGTCGCACAGACGGGCTTCATCGCATACAATGCGGCCCTTGGCCAGTTTGGTGACCCTGAGGTCGGGTTCTGGTTCACTATCAGCCCCGATGCAACCCAGGTGGCTACCCACACTCGCTTCTACAAAATCACGGGTCTGTTCGACGACGGCACGAATTGGGTCATATCGACCGACGAGGATATTTATCTCGACGGTACCGATACTCTGTTCACTGGCGCCGTCACTGAGTATTTCGCCATGTGGGATCCGCAGATCGAGAATGAGGTAGTGGCGGATTTCAGGGCCATCAACGACAATGAAGTTGGCGTTGTCAAACGCATCACCAGCGTCTCAGATATCACCACGGCATGGTCAAGA
>DATKWR010000601.1:0-10451 GCA_035529475.1 Sedimentisphaerales bacterium
GAAAGTTCCTTACCGAGCCCAATCACCAGGTTCGAATCACCACCGAGAACGAACTGCGTATCCTTCGGTTTGAGTCCGTGGAAGACCTGGATGATCTTGAAGCGAGTCTCCACCAGCTCTTCGCCGAACTCCCCGATCACGAAGATTTTCGGCTTCACGCTTTGGAGCAAGCGAAAGCACCCCTTGGTCCCGAGGTGGTTCTCCAAATCTGTCGTCAGAAATCCCCCTGTGTCTGTGTCCTTGCCTGCGTCCGCTGCCCCTTCCCTTTTTCCGGCCGTGGCCGCCTTTTCTTCCCCGACCTCGATAGTCCCCAGATGAGCGACGATTACATCGCAGCCGCTGAAGCTCTCGGGAAGCGACTCGATCCATTTCGAGTCCGACGTGATCCCAACGCGCACGACCGGTCCGCTCTCGTTCTTCAGCACGAAGACTAACCCAATCGCCTCCTGCTCGCGTCCGTTGATGTCCATGTGTTGTGCAGGAACCGCCTGGACCTCGGCAAAATCTGTGATCCGATTGGTATTGCCACCGCGCACCAGTTGCTCGGGGGTGCGGCAACACCCCGATGTCTTGAGGTACTCGCTGTATTTCATGAACGCGGAGTCGCAGAGACGGAACTGAAGTTGGCGAAAATCGTCATTCGCCGGATGGGGTTTAAACCCCTTTGCCCTGTTGTATCGGTAGTTCAGATCGACGAGCGACTCCACGTCTCGCGTATGATCCAGATGGCAATGGGTGACAATGACGGTGTTCACGTCAGCGATGGACAACCCTTTCCGGTAGAGCTGGGTGACGAAGTCCACGCCCGGATCGATCACTATCCCGTGTCCTTTCCACACGAGGAAGTATCCGCCCCCGAGTCGCTCGTGCGGTCCCCGACCGCCCTGACCGCGAAGTTCTCGGCGTAGAATGGGGGAGAAGGAGTTCCAGTCCCGCAGTACGACCAGCATGTCGTCCGCGCCGCCCTCGCCGACGATCCGCGATCTACCCACTGACTCCGCAATCTGTTTCTTGAAATGCATCTTCTTCTGACGAATACCCGGCAGGTCATTCTTCATCGCCTCGAACAAATCGGTAACGAGCGCTTGGTCAGACGACCGGTCTGCCTGCTCACGTTCCTCCTCCGATTTCCCAGCCTCCTGCGATTCGATCATCCGCTCGCCCCGCTGGATCCACAACTCTGCGGTCTCTTTCCAGAGCGACTCGAGTCCCAACTCAATTGCACGACGGAACGCCTCCACTGACTCGCGCGGTTTCTCTTGCCGCCAGCGCAGCAGTCCGAGGTTGTAGAAGTATCCAGATTGCTGGCTGTCGAGCTCAATTGCCTTCTCGTATGCCGCCAGCGCCTCGTCGTAGCGATTCTGATCACTGAGGACGTTGCCCTTGCCGTTCCACGGATGGGCGACTTGCGCGTCGAGCGAGATCGCCTTCTCGTACGCCGCCAGCGCCGCGTCGTAGCGCTTCTGATCACTGAGGACGTTGCCCTTGCCGTTCCATGGATAGGCTAATTCGGGGTCGAGTGCGATTGCCTTCTCGAACGCCGCGAGCGCCTCGTCGTAGCGCTTCTGATCTCTGAGGACGTTGCCCTTGCCGTTCCACGGATGGGCTAATTCGGGGTCGAGCGCGATTGCCTTCTCGAACGCCGCCAGCGCCTCGTCGTAGCGCTTCAGGTCTTCCAGGACGTTGCCCTTGCCGTTCCATGGATAGGCAAATTGAGGGTCGAGGGTGATCGCTTCGTTGAAGAGCCTAAGTGCGCATTCCGTATCTCCCCGCAGCCCAGCAGACATACCGTCGGCGAACGCCTTCCATGCCGAAGCACCTACCGCTCCGGCCATTTCGCAAATCTCTTGGAAGAACGCGATGCAGTCGTCGTTCTTGTTAATGTCCCTGTATTCATGCAGGTACCGCGCACGAAGTGTTTCGATGGCTTTGGATTGATCGCCTGTCATTGTCAGATCTCCTTCGGGCATAAACGGGAGGAATCAAAGGTCGCAGGTGCACTTTCTTGACAATACCCATTTGTCGCCCCAAAAACTCGCATTTTCACTTCCGCCCTTTGTCACCCGTTCAAGGTTGCTATTTCATATTATACCCGTTGTCCAGGCCAAAAACAAATACATCCGGCCCTTCTATAGCTTATGGCGATTGAGAGGGGCAAAATGTTGATAGAAAAATGGGAAGATTTCAAAATTTTTTTCAGAACCGCGATTTTGGCCGAAAAATGACGCTTCAGACACGGATCCGTTCGGCTTCGCTCAGGACAAGTTTACGCAGATTTACACTGTTATGGATCAACCACGTGGCCTTGCCATGCCCAGGGCAAATTAACACCAATTTACACGAACAATTCATTATTCTTCTGGTTCAGACCGTGTAAATCAGTGAAATCTGTGTAAAAAATATTCCAGAAGCTATGTATTGGACAGGATTTACAGAGATCTTTCAGTCGGGGGAGCTGCTTAGCCGCCGGATGGAGCCGATTTTTTTTCGGACGTTGAAGTTTCTCGTTGACATTGGGCAAAACGCAGCGTATAATACACAAGTAAATTGGTACGCTCCGCGAGCGCAGAGTAAACGGAGTATATAGACCGCCGGAGGATTAGGACGATGACAAGCGCTCGACATGGACACATTCTGGTGGGGGGACAACAGCGGGGCTTCACCCTCATCGAACTCCTCGTAGCTATTTCCATCATCTCAATGCTGATGGGTGTCATGCTGCCGTCGCTGGGCCGGATCAGGAGGCAGGCCCGAGCGATTGAGAGCATGAACAACCAGAAGCAGGTCACCTCCGGCGTAAACCTTTTTTCCGCCGACAATCACGAGCGATACCCCGAGTCCGTCGCAACGGTGGGGTTTGGCGATAACTGGAACTGGACCGACCCGACCAAGCTGACCAGCAGCCGGCGCCGGGCACCCAGTGTGTACAGGGCCATGAGCGCCTACCTGCGGAGTTACATACCGGATGCCAGAACGATGTACTGTCCCAATGCCCCGCAGCGATATGCGTATTTGCAGCAGGCATGGGACGCTGGGGAAAGCTGGGACTACCCCAACGACGACGTTCTCTCGGAGGACCCCGTCGGCGGGACGTATTGCTTCTATTGGAACTACACAGGATATATCGGCGGACGCCGCGTTATCTTCAGAGGGCCGCAGGGGCCTGCAAGCGGCGGACGATTCAGCAAGCTGCTTGTCACCGACTATTATGGCTACGACCATTGGAGAAGCCCGTGGTCTCACAGCAGTTGCGAGAAATTCGACGGCGCCAGAGTCACCCCCGAAACGTGGCTTCTGTCGGCCTACTGGTCTCGCGAAGGCGACCCGGAGAAGCCTCCAGAAATCAAGCTGCGAGCCGGCTACACGGACGGGCACGTCGAGACGTATTCACCTTCGGATGTTGTTCCCATGAAGGTCGCGATTTCGGCCGACGGTCGCACCCCTTACCCCGATGGCGTGGGGCCGGGTGTCTTTTTCCTTCCGATGGGCGCGCTGCAGTAGGCCGGCTTACCGTCTTATCGGGAACGGACCAATTGATTGCTGTCGAACTTGACGTGCGGCAGGTTTGTTTTTATCTCCTGGATAAAACGCAGGCCGTCCGTCCAGTATCCCGCGGTCGGTTTTAAGCCGGCGTCGAAGCCTGCGAAATAGCGGTTGATATTACCCATCAGAAGCTCTCTGAGGTATTTGCTGACCATGGACGCCAGCGAGACCGGCAGGAATCGGCTGTCGGCGCCCACGACAAAATGGACGCGCATGCGCTTGCCCCGGCCCTGCAATTCGTAGCTGCTGGTTGTCGGGCTCTCACGAAGAATCGTCAATTCCGTGTCCGCGAACATGCGCTGCAGGTTGTTCCGGTAGCGGACCCGTCCGCCTTGTCTGTCAACGATGACCTGCAAATCATCGCCGTCGGCATTGTCGAAAGCGTTCTTGATAAGACTTGAGGTCGCCGTGAAAAGGACGTCGGCCTTGTTCTTCACGGCGGCGACCATCTTGTTGTAGTATCCGACCTCCAGGGGGCAGCTTCTCAGTCCCAGCAGCTCAATGCCGTTCGAGGCCAGGTCGCGCGCCAGGGCCGCCGAGGCGATTTCCCTATCGGCGAGGTCTGCCGAAAGATCGCCGCTCCCTGCGCCTTCGTACCAGGGATAATCGCGCAACTGTTCGAGAAAGCGGGGGGCCAGCAGATCCAGGAGCTCGCCCAACGTGGCCGGCTCTTTGCCAAGGCACTTCAGGACCGTCAGGACCGTCCGTTCCAGGTGCTTGATTCCCAGCGCCCTGCTGTAAGCCTTCTTGCTGTCGGTCACGAGCAATCTGCCTGCCAGCCGCTTTCGCTTGTCGCTGAGACTCTTTCGCAGAACTTGCCACAGATCCGCTGTCAAGAGATGATGCGGAAGCGCAAAGGTGCTCGAAGATACGACCAGCGGTCCGAGGATCGGCCCGAAACCCGCTTCGTCAATTCCAACCAGAACCACCATCCGTGCAACTCCCGTCATCCAAAATCAGGACCCTAATCCACGAACCAGGACGAGGGCCGGCCCAGACCAAGATAATAGCTGCTGCGTCTTGAAAATCAACCGTGTTGTCTTCACAGCGGTCAATTTCCGTGGGCGCTGCAGGGGCTCTGCGACAAGTCCCAAGTCATCCCGCGCATGCTTGTCAGGGTTGACGTGACCGGGAAGGTTGGCTCCATGCCGCTGTTTAATTGACACAATTTACAGGGGAAAAATCCGGACAATTCGCTGGACTTTTATGGTCGGCGATGGTATGTTTCTGGAACGTGAGTGTTGAAACTCTTAGGAAGGCTCTTGGATTGTGATCAGGAGAGACGCTATGAAACGCGACAAGAGGCACGTCATCTGGTTCTCGGTAGTTGTGGCATTTCTGGGGATGGTCTTCGTTGCGGCTGCACAAGAGAAGGTCAGTCTTGACAGGGACCCGCATCTGATGGGATGGTGGAAATTCGATGAAACCACCGGCAAGACCGCCGCCGATTCCTCGGAACATAAGCGCAAGGGCACGCTTGCCGATGAGTTGTCGTTCGATAAGAACTCCGTCCAGGGCAAGGTCGGCAAAGCGCTGAAACTCGCCAAGACTGACGCGGTCGAAATAAAGGGGTATAAGGGCGTCACCGGAACCAAGCCCCGAACCGTTACCGCCTGGATCAAGACGACGCAGACCAGCGGCGATATCGCCCTCTGGGGCACCAACGACTCCGGCAAGCAGTTCCGCTTCGGCCACATCCGAGGTCGGATCGGCTTTACACCATACGGTGGCTACTACTATATGAAGGAGTACACCAAAGACGACAAGTGGCATCATGTCGCCGTAGTCATCATGGAGGCGGACCTGCCCAACATCTACGACGACGTCCGGCTTTTCCTCGACGGCGAGATCGCTGAGATCGATGACATCGGCCTGCTCGGTCTTTTGCCCATCGAAACCGGAGATGAGCTTGACGTTCGCATCGGCGGCGGCTACGAGGGCATGATCGATGATCTGAGAATCTACGATCGGGCCCTGTCCGTCGACGAGGTCAAGGCGATATACGAAGGCAAAAGCGACAAACCACTGGGCAAATCCTGAATCGATTGTCCACATGACAAATAGCTTAATACGCCGACTCCGACCCGGCTAATACTGAAAGGAAAAATACTATGACCAATCCCGCGATCACACGCCGACAGTTCATGCGCGATAGCGCGGCGGCAGCAGCGGGCGCAGCCATCGCGCTGGCGGGCGCCGCCGAGGCCAAAGACATCGATACATCAAAGATCCTGAACTACAACCCGGACATGGAGTACCGCAGACAGGGCAAAACGAATCTGATGGTTTCGGCGGTATGTCTGGGTGGACATTCACGCAGCAAGCAAGAGGAGCGGACGGAGATCGTCAGCCGGTGCATCGACGCGGGCATTAACTACATTGATGCCTGCACGGCCGGCGAGGTCAACAGGGATGCCAAGGCACTGAAGGGCCGACGAGACAAGATGTATCTGGCGTTGTCCCATTGCGGCCACGAGGTGCGCAGCGAGGAGTATCGCACGTCCAAGAAGCTGCTGGAGGTGCTGGACGGATTGCTGCAGGAGTCGGGCCAGGAATATACCGATCTCTGGCGGATAACGTGCTATGAGCCCGGCGGCAGGCACACTTTCGACACCGCCTGTGAGATCGTGGACGCCCTGGAGAAGGCGAAGAAGCAGGGCAAGGCCCGTTTCATTGGTTTCTCGACCCACGACCGGCGCTGGATAAGGTTTATGATTGAGTACTTCCCCCAGATGGACTGCGTGTGCTTTCCGTTTACCACGATGAGCCGAAGGGCGGAGACGGACAGCGTGTTTGATGCCCTGAAGAAGCAGGACGTCGGCGCATTTGGTATCAAGCCTTTCGCGGCCGGCTCGCTCTTTGCCGGCGACAATGAAGAAAATCTCAAGCGGGCCCGGCTGGCCATACGGTATATCCTTGCCAGCAACACGGTCATCCCAATCCCCGGCCTGAACAGCCTTGAGCAGGTGGATAACGTCGTCAAGGCCGTCAAGGAACGTCGTCAGTTCGATCTCAAGGAACAGGCTGCGCTGGGTGCGGCGTCCGAGCAGGCGTGGGCTAATCTGCCGCAGAACTACCAGTGGCTCAAGGACTGGCAGTACGTGTAGGCCGTAACTGACCCGGGGACAGAACATCCTTCTTCTCGATCTGACGGTTGGCTTCTGTGCCGTCCGCAGCGAATCCAGGTGGAATGTATGAAGT
This sequence comes from Sedimentisphaerales bacterium, assembly GCA_035529475.1. Classification (GTDB taxonomy): domain Bacteria; phylum Planctomycetota; class Phycisphaerae; order Sedimentisphaerales; family Anaerobacaceae. Next base: position 6,745 of record DATKWR010000601.1, read on the forward strand.
ATGTCATTGCTGCATTGATTCTGGGGCTGTCGGCTCTGGCAGGGCTCAGTTGCCAAGAGGCGAGAACGGACAAAGGGCCCGACACAGAGGCGGGAGACATCTCACAGCAGAGGGCCGGAGCAGATGGCCGTCAGGAGGAACCGTTGTTGTTGGATGACGAACCGCTGTTGCTCGATGAAGAGCCTCTGCTTCTTGATGACGAGAGCGAAAAGGAAGGCGTCAGCGGAGGCGCCGACAACAGCCGGTGTCACGTTTGCCACATCAATTATTCGCAGGAGGAGATTGCCGTCAAGCACGCCGGAGCGGCAATAGGATGCGCCCATTGTCACGGTGCCAGTGACGCGCATATCGCCGACGAATCGTGGGCCTCGGGGGGCAACGGCACCGCGCCGGATACGATGTTCCCGAAGGACAAGATCAATCCGTTCTGTATTGGCTGTCACACCGGCAGCATGGTCAAGGGACCTCAGCACGAGGCAATCGTCGCGGGAAACAGTGAGAAGGTCTGCACGGACTGTCACGGCAAGCACCGATTAACCACGCGCAAGTGTAAATGGAAGTAGCCCTGAACGGGCTTGTCCATCCAGGACCGACCACCGTCGCCCTCGCCGTATCGCTGGTGGTTTGACGGTCGGTCATACGACGTCCTGTTTCTGAATCTGGAGCGATCCGCATTACCGATTAGCATCCTCCTGGTGTGTCACGATCGGCACATAGCCTACTTCCATGCCTGCCGGAGGTGTCACGAGCAGGGCCGGGTCAAGCTTGGCCAGAGTTCCGCTGCTGGGCGGCGCCATGTAGTCTCTGTCGATCGGCCAGCCGGCATGGATCTTCTCGACGAAGGACTGTAGTTTCGCCTTTTTTTCGTCACTCCAGTTATACTGCTGGAAAGACGGCTGATCCACAAAGCGATACCAGCAGTAGGTGACGGTCGAGCCGTCCGCAAGATCGACCTTGTAGGGCCCGTTCTTCGGGCCTGGGTTGGTCCAGGCGCCGGCGGCCGGCGACGTGTAGGGATCGCCCCGGTCGGCCAGTCTGAACTCCTTTGTCAGAAGCTGCGTCTCCGCGGGAACATCCGCAGCGGATACAACCACACGCTCATCGCCGACATGTTTGAAATACTGCGGAAAATAGCCATTGGCGTTAGCCGTGCCATCGTACCACTCCAGGCCCCACACATTGGCTTCAAGTACCTTGGTGTTAAAGAGTCTCTCAACACCGGTGATGCTCTTGCCGGCTTGATCGAAACTCGTGGTCCGCGTGCTTAACGCAGACTTCCAAGCGCCCTTCTCGTCGAACTTTCCGGAGCAGGCCGGGCCGCCGTCCCGCCATGACTTGAAAACGTCATAAAGGGCGGCCTTGGAGTAATAAGTCACGTCCTGCACCAGGGGGGTTCTTCCCTGGGCGTCCACGGGGAACTGTAACCTCGGTATCTTAGAATAGACCACACCTTGGCCGTCCTGGGACTGAAAACACGGCACGGTGTTGATCTCCATGGCGCCGCCGCCCATTCTGCCCGGCCGGGCGTCGAGTCCTCGTCCATAGATAAACGGATAATTGAATAGCTTACCGATCTTGCTCCAGGTCTCCGGGATATAATAGGCTATCGGGCCTTTGAAGTTGGCCGCACTCAGGAAACAGGTCCAAGCCTGATCGCCGGTTGGCGGGTCCCCTGTGGTGGGTTCCGTAAAGGGCAAAGCCATGTAGGTATAACCCAGAAACTTGCCGTTCGGATTGCCCTCAAAAGGCAGCGCATCCGGCGGAATAAGCAGTCGGTTACTCAACTGGGCGATGCCCAATCGATTATCCGGCAAGGCCGTACTGCTATAGAAAAACGACCACCCGGGGGATCCGACCTCGTAGTCGTAACATTGCGGGGTGGCATTCATGCTGAATTTCGGCGGCCCGTAGCGAAATCGATTGCCCGCCCAATAGCCCAGGCCCCCCTCCACCGTCTGAAAAACACTCCCCCAGGTTGGCCCCCGCTCCGGCCAGTGATCCCTGGCACGTGTACCAATTGGAGCGAGCGGGGTATCCTTGTTGTCGGAGTTGTCCGGTGTGAGCCAGGCACTGGGCAGGCCGATCTGGAAGCGGGCGAGCGGCTTGTCAATCAGCGGCCAGACAGCCGAATAGAAACCCATGCCCGCACTGTACTCGGTCTGGGACGGAGGCCGGGATGCGCTGAAGCTGATGTACCCGTGCAGACCGCGGGAATTTGAAGTGACAACACCTGCCTGGCCTTTCTCGGTGTCACTTGCGTTATTTTCTTGGCCCATACAAGCCCACGCCAGGATGCAGAGGATAACGATGCCTAATAACGACGTTCTCATGTTTTTCTCCTTGTTCACAACGGTTACCATTCTGCGTACTGCCAACGACTACCTGGTTCTTGTGATTCCAGTCAACGATGCAGTTCTGCCTACCGGAGCGCTTCGTCCACTTTGCTTTGAGGCTTCCAAAAGCGATTTCATCTCCATGACGATGTTTGGGTATTTGTAGTAAAGGTTCGTGGTTTCACCGGGATCGGTCTGGAGATTGTAGAGCTGCCCCGGCGCATCGGGGGCCAGCTCCGGCAGCCTGTAGGGTTTGAGGTCGGGGTCTTTCTCGTAGTTGTTTCCGCCCGAATCCTTGTGATCAAGGTATTTCCAGGGGCCGCGCCGGATCTGAAGCTCGCCGTGAAAACTCTGTGTCAGGGTATAAGGACGCACGGGCGTGTCCTCTGGCTGCCGGCCCAGCAGCACCGGCAGCATATCATAGCTGTCTTCCGCCACATCATCGGGCAGAGACACGCCCACCACCGACGCTACGGTCGCCATCACATCCGTGAGCGTCATGGTCTGGTTCGACACACTGCCGGCCTTAATCTTGCCCGGCCAGCGCGCAATGAAGGGCACCCGGTGCCCACCCTCCCAGGCATCACGCTTCAGACCGCGCCAGGGGCGTGCAGCGTCGTGTTTGTAGTTCTCACGCATCAGGACCGCGTTTCTCACCTCGGGACCGTTGTCGCTCGAAAACATCACCAGGGTGCTCTCGCCGATGCCGAGGTTGTTAAGGGTGGCCATGATTTGCCCCACTATGGCGTCCAATTCGAATATGAAATCGCCATGTGGCCCTGCTTCGGTTTTGCCTTGATACTCCGGCGCAGGAAACGAAGGTGCATGGACCGCCTGCGTACAAAGCTCCAGGAAAAACGGTTTGTCGGGCGATTTCTCTCGATGATTCTTTATAAACGCCAGACTCTTGTCGAGGAAGAGCAGATCCGCCCGTTCGAATTCATACCCCGGCGCCACCATTCCCCGGTCGCAGTCCCAGGCATAAGGGTGATCGGGCAGCGTACTCTTATCCAGCAGACCCGTCGCCGGGACCGGAACTCTATCGCCGTCGATATAGACATAGAGAGGATCGGTACAAGGACAATTGGGGGTCACAAAGGCGTAGTTGAAGCCCCGATGAATGGGTGCATCGGGGATGGGAGTACTGCGCTGGTAGTCAATTCGTTGCGCATCCGCCACCCTCTGTCCCCGGATTCTCTGGCCGTTGTTGTCCAACCATGTCAGGCCGACGTGCCATTTGCCATAAATGGCGGTGGTATAGCCGCAGTTTTGAAGCATGCCGCCCAGAGTGAGCCGCGATTCTTCGATCAGACTCGGTCCCCCGGGACCTTCAAATACCGTGGATCCTCTGCCTGTGCGGAAAGCCATGCGCCC
>DATKWR010000602.1:0-7070 GCA_035529475.1 Sedimentisphaerales bacterium
TAGCCTGCCACCCGCACGATCAGGTCGCGATGCTCTTCGGGATTGCGCTGGGCCTTGCGCATCGTCTCGGCGGTGATAACATTAAACTGGATATGGTGGCCGTCAAGCCTGAAATAGGACCTGATAAGATGAGCCAGCTTATCGATATCATCATCCGTGGCCAGGACCTGCGGACTGAACTTCATATTCAGAAGCGTTCCCCCTGTGCGGGCGTGGTCAATCCTCGCCGCCGATTTGATAATGGCGGTCGGACCGTGAGAGTCGGCTCCCTGGCTTGGTGAAATGCCTTCCGAGACGGGTTCGCCGGCCTTTCGGCCGCAGGGCAGGGCGCCTACGACCTGGCCGAAATAAATGTGCACCGTCGTGGGCAGGAGATTGACCCGATACTTGCCCCCCTTGGTGTTGGGCCGGCCGTTGAGCAGGTCGTAGTACGCGTTGAAGACCTCCTCGGTGATGGTGTCGGCATAATCATCGTCGTTGCCGTATTTCGGCGAATGCCTGAGCAGAGTATGCCGCAGATCATCGTAGCCTTCAAAGTCGGCCCGCATCGCCGCGAGCAGATCATCCATAGTCACATCCTGCCGGTCAAACACGTGGCATTTCAGGGAGGCCAGGGAATCGGTCACCGTGCCGATGCCGACGCCCTGGACGTAGGTTGGATTATAGCGTGCTCCGCCGTTGTGGTAGTCAAGTCCTCGCGCAACGCAGTCATCCATCACAAGCGACATAAACGGGGCGGGCATATGATTGGCGAAGATGCGCTCAATGACGTTATTGCCCCTGATCTTCAAGTCTATGAAGTACTTGAGCTGCTGCCGGTAGGCGTCCATCAATTGCTGGTAGGAAGTAAACTGGCGTGCCTCTCCTGTTTGGGGGCCGATCTGCTCGCCTGAATTGGGATCGACACCATCGTAACAGGCCAGCTCCAGAATCTTCGGCCAGTTGATGTAGCCGGTCAGCGTACAGCTTTCCTTGCCGAAGGCGCTGACGGTCACGCAGCCGCTCGGGCCGCCGCTGCGGGCATCCGCCATGCTCTTGCCGTCCTGGAGCATTTCCTTGATGATGACGTCGGTGTTGAATACGGAAGGCTGGCCGAAACCCTTGCGAATGATTTGACAGGCCCGTTTGAGGAACCGCTCCGGATTCTTCGCGCTGATCTGAATACACGCGCTGGGCTGGGTCAGGCGCATTTCTTCGACCACCTCCAGCATCATGTAGGAGACTTCGTTGACGCCGTCGGCTCCGTCAGCCGGCCTGACTCCGCTGATGTTGATCAGGGCGAAGTCCGTGTAAGTGCCGCTCTGTTCCTCGGTTACGCCCACTTTGGGAGGCGCGGGTTGATTATTGAACTTGATCCAAAAGCACTGCAATAGTTCTTTGGCCTGTTCCGGTGTAAGAGTCCCCTCTTGTAGGCCCTCTTCATAGAAGGGCAGCAGGTGCTGGTCGAGGCGCCCCGGATTGAACGAGTCCCAGGTATTCAGCTCGGTGATGACCGACAGGTGCACGAACCAGTAGGACTGGAGTGCTTCCCAGAAGGTGCGCGGCGCGTGGGCCGGCACACGGGAGCAGACCTCTGCAATTTGCTCGAGCTCGCTTCGCGGGGCCGGGTCGGTCTGTTCCTTTGCCAGCTCCATCGCCTTCTCGGCGTGCCGCCGGGCGAAGATGATCACGGCGTCGGCGCAGATATCCATTGCCCGGTATTGCTGGTCTTTCTCGTAGGCGCGAAGGTCGTTGAAGTAGTCGATCTTCTTGCGGTTTTCCGCGACGTCCCGCTTGAAATCGAGCATGCCCTTGCGGTAAATCTTGTCATCGAGAATGGCGTGGCCGGGCGCGCGCTGTTCCATGAACTCGGTGAACACTCCGGCGTTGAATGCCCGGTGCCACTGCGAGTCCATCGCCGCGAAGACTTTTTCCCGTATCGTCTTGCCGGTCCAGAAGGGGATGATTCTATCCTCGTAAATCTGACGAACCTCTTGCGAGACCGCAAAGGCCGTTTTTTCCCGAACATCGAGAATGCGCAGGTCTTCGAGGCTGTGGCAACATAATTCAGGGTAAGTGGGTGTGGCCTTAGGCGCCGGTCCCCGCTCGCCCACAATCAGCTCGCCCTCGTTGATGCAGATGGTCTTGTGCTCCATCAGGTGTTTGAAGGCCAGGGCTCGGCAAACGGGCACGGATTCTCGCAAGGGAACTTCACTCTGGTAGAAATCCGTCATCAGCTCCGCCCGTTCGGTGGATACGTAGGGCCTGGTCCCGACGCTCTGTTCCCGCAGTTTCGCTACTCTGGCGTTCATATCGCTAACCACCTATCTTGACTTCAAATCCTGCTTTCTTAAGAACATCGGCAATCGCCGTCATGCTCTCGTCACCCGGCGCCTTGGTTTCCATTGGGTCGAACTTCGAGGTCAACCTCGCCGCCTTCTCGTTGGCGCCGCTGTTGTACGGCAGAATGTCAATTTCGCGGACCGTTTTCAGCGACGCCACGAATTCCGCCGTCCTGCCAATGTTGTCCCGGTCGTCATTGAATCCGGGGACTATCGGGACCCGGATAACGACCTTCGCGCCGGCCTCACAGAGACGCCTGATGTTCGATAGTATTAGACTATTGTTCACACCGGTAAAATGTTCGTGCTTGGAGGCGTCCATGTGCTTGATATCGCAGAGAAGCAGATCGGCCCGCTCGGCCGCGCTTTGGACGATTTCCGCCTCGCCGTGGCAGGTTGTATCGACCGCGGTGTGTATCCCCCTGGTCCGGCACCGGTCCAGCAGCGCGAGAAGAAATTCCGGCTGCATCAGTGGCTCTCCGCCGGAAAAGGTGACGCCGCCGCCTGATTCGTCGTAGAAGATCAGGTCCTTTTCGATTTGCGTCATTACTTGGCCGACGGTCATCTCCGCTCCGATGGTTTCTCTTGCACTGCTTAGGCACGCTGCAACGCACGAGCCGCATAACTGGCACTGGTCCGGGTCGGTCACGGGCCCGTCTTCCATGGTAAAGCAAATGGCGTGCTCCGGGCACGCATCGACGCAGCGGCCGCACCTCACACACAGGCCCCGGCGGAAACCAACTTCCGGAAACGGGTTCCAACTCTCGGGATTATGGCACCATCGGCATTGAAGCGGACAACCCTTGAAAAAGATGGTGGTTCGGATCCCGGGGCCGTCGTGGATGGCGTATTTCTTGATATCGAAAACGTGCCCGCTTGTCTCCTGCATGGATTGCCTGCCCGGGCCGCCCGTCTTTGCAGGGCCGGGATCGGCGAAATCGTTTGTCAAATCAGTCATGTTGCGATTCCTTGACCTTGGGCTCACCTGCCGTTTCCGGGATGCCGGCTGCCTGATCGCCCTTGCAATACCATACCAAATCTACACCACGAAGGCAATCCTCTTGACGGGGACTGGATGCTGTGATATAGGTGGTGATGTCGGAGTCGTCGGGTTTTGGGCGTTTCTGAAAGGAGAGCTTTCTATGCGAAGACGCGATTTTTTGAAGGGCGCGGGAACCGCCGGGACAGCGATCGTGCTCGGTGCAACAGGTAGAGCGACACAAGCCGGAGGCGGGAAACAAAGCGATCGAGCGGGAGAGTACCTGCGTTCTATGATGCCCAGCCGCCAACAGGTTGACGACTTCATCCAGGGCCGGCAGGGGCCGGAGAAGCTCAGTTGCAATCAGGGCTGGCTGTTCGACGGTGAGCTGGGCTGGATTCTTTGCGATTCCGTCCGGCCTCGCAGTGTGGATGGCTCCAGGGGTTACTACAGCTACGAGACGGACGGCGCCCGGAAGGTGATCAACGGCGCCGGCAAGCCCAGCCGTATTCACACGTATGGCAACAGCTTCACGCATTGCGATCAGGTCAGCGATGGAGAGACGTGGCAAGAGTACCTGGCGGCGCATCTGCAGGAACCGATCCGCAATTACGGCGTCGGCGGCTACAGCGTTTATCAGGCTTATCGTCGCATGCTCAAGGTCGAAAAGGACAGCCCGGCCGAGTACGTTATCCTCAATGTCTGGGACGACGACCACTTCCGCAACCTGGACTCATGGCGTTCGATCCGCTTCGGCCGCCGCACGCCTTGCGGTTTTACGTTGCCTTATTTGCGGGTGAACGTGAAGCAGAATCGATGCGAGCAGGTGGAGAACCTGTGCAGCAACCCTGAGCAGGTTTATCGGCTTTGCGATGAGGATTTCGTCCTCCGCAAATTTGAGGACGATCCCGTGCTGAAAGTTGTACTGGCTACGCGCGGCGGCGAAAAGGTGACGCCGGCGGTTGTCAAATCCATCTCAGAGGCTTTTGGGGTCTTCGATGAAGATATCCTGGCGCTGAAACCGGCTGATGCGATCAGGAAAATCCATACCGAGGCATCGCTTTACGCCACGAGGAACATCATCACGTGGACCGAGCAATTCGTTCGCAAGACCGGCAGGAAGCTGATGGTCATCCTCTCATTTGGCCGGGGCAACATTGCCAATGCGCTCAAGGACATGCCGCGATTCGACCAGAGCTTCGTCGATTGGCTCAAGGACAAATCTTATCCCGTTATGGACATGCGGGACTTTTTCGTCGCCGATTTCATACAATCCAGGCTTGACCCCAACGCATACCTGAATCAGTACTACATCGGTCACCACAACCCGGCTGGCAACTTCTTCACCGCATGGGCCCTCAAGAAACGCTGGGTGGACTGGCTCGATCCCCGCCCCTTGCCGTACCGGCCGGAGGTTTCTTCATAGTGTGAAGGGTTATCTTTTCCAGGCGGCTGCCCGCACGAGAGCGCCGTAGATTGCATCACGGTGCTGCTTGTCGTCCATTTGCTCGGGATGCCACTGGACGAATAGTCCGAATCCTCCTCCGACCCGCTCAAGCGCCTCGATCGTGCCGTCATCGCTGTGGGCTATGACCTTCAGCCCGTTGCCTACGTCTTTGACGGCCTGATGATGATTTGAATAAACCGATGCCTGGGTGTGGCCGAGGGTTTTGGACAATGAGCTGCCCGGCTCAATCTCGACAAGATGATATCCGCGGTGTTTGACCTCTGTGCCGACCTGTGAGGGGATGTCCTGAATAAGACTGCCTCCGGAAACGACGTTCGTGAACTGCATCCCGAGGCAAACGCCCAAAACGGGCTTTCCGCCGGCCAGCCAGTGGGCAATCAACTTTCGTTCAAACTCATACCGCTCAGCCGGCAGTGGCTTGACCGTCTCGTGCGGCTGTTGTCCATACGCGGCGGGGGGAATATCGGCTCCTCCCACCAGCACCAGCCCGTCCAGGTCGTGCACATATCTCACTATAATTTCTTCGCTATCGACCGTGGGCAGGATGACCGGGACGCCGCCATTCTCGGCTACGGCTCGAACGTACGCGAAATTCACAAGCGTGTTTGCCGAATTGTCCTTTTCATCCAGCTTATACACGCTCGTAATCCCTATCACAGGAGCAGGCGGCGCACTTTGCATCCGGCAGCCAAACGATGCCATCATCGTCGCGATGCACAGTATTGCCACTGTTCTTTTCATAAAGGCCTGTTCGTCCCGCCTGGTTGTCATCTTGCCGCTTACCATTTTCACATTCCTTGACCGAGGTGCCTGTAACCGTTATGCTATACTCAAATCACAGTATATATCATTCACGGTGTAAGCAGAATTGTCAAGGCTCCACTGAGATTGGAGGACACGCAATATGACAAAGGCGAAAAAGTTCATCCTAACCCTATTTCTTGTTGCCGCTTTTATTCCGGCCCTGGCACCGCCGGTGACATACGCGGGATGCTTTTCCATCGTCGCCGGCAAGGAGGTTTCGGTTGATGGCTATGTGATCATGGCCCACAACGAGGATGATACGGCGCCTCAGATTGTGAATCATCATAAGATTCCGCGGGAAAGACACGCACCGGGAGAAAAGGTGCGTCTTCGCAACGGCGGCGTCCTGGACGAGGTCGAAGAAACCTGGGCTTGTCTATGGTCCGAGATGCCGGGGATGCTGTTTTCGGACAGTTATGTCAATGAGTGGGGCGTTGGCGTCGCCTCGGACAATTGCCCGTCACGCGAGGACAGGCCCGAAATCACCGATGGTGGGATCGGCTACATGCTCCGGCGGCTGGTAGCCCTTCGCGCCAAAACGGCTCGCGAAGGCGTCCTGCTGGCCGGCAAGCTGGTGGAGCGGTTTGGCTACATCGACTCGGGGCGGACGTACATCATATGCGACCCCGATGAAGGGTGGCTCTTCGCTGTGATAAACGGAAAGCGCTGGCTTGCCCAGCGCGTCGCTGATGACCAGGTGGCGATGATCGCGAACACCTACACGATACGGGAGGTTGATCTCTCGGACACGGCGAATTTCCTCGGCTCGAAGGACATCCTCGAATACGCCAGGTCTCGCGGCTGGTACAATCCACAGACGGATGACGCGTTTGACTTTGCCTCTGCATACGCCAACCCGATATCAGCTCGAAGTCTGTCGAATCTCGGCAGGCAGGCCGACGGCCTGAGATACGTTTCCGCCAAACCGATTCGCACGCCCGAGAAGCTGCCCTTGTCCGTGGTGCCGCGCAAGAAGGTCGGCGTAGCCGATCTCTTGCAAATCCTGCGCCACGACAAAGAGCGGGCAGATGTTGCTCCCTCCGAGATGAGTTGTCCTATATGCAGCGGGGCAACGCAGACCAGCTTTGTAGCTCAGTTGAGAAGGGGTATGCCGCTGGATATCGGCGTCGTTTACTGGGTTTGCCTGGCTTCGCCGAGAACTTCGTTCTACATACCGTTTCACTTCGGCATTCCCGATTTTCCGCAAGGGTTTCGCTCCACGCCGCAAAGACCTTCAAAGGAAGTCTACGATGCCAACGTTGGCTGCCCGTTCAGGGTGGAGCCGCTACAGGCCTTTTGGACGTTCTCCAATTTCTATAACAAGGTTGATGGCGCTGCCGCTGGGGTCATTGAACGTGTGAGGTCCCGCGCGGTTGATATCGAAAAGGATGCGTTCTCCCGGCAGGGGGCAGTGGAAGAAGCGGCCCGCCGGTTATACACAAAAGACAAGTCGGCTGCGGCCAAAATGCTGGCGGACTACTCGGAGGGAATCTACCTG
>DATKWR010000603.1:0-2498 GCA_035529475.1 Sedimentisphaerales bacterium
GTTGGCGTATTCCACCTGGGCGGCGGCCGAGTAGGCATCGCCGAAACCGGTATTGACGGTGACAAGCGGCTCGGCTTCGAGAAGCCAGCAAAAGCGTATGAATTCGTGGAAGCCGAAGTCGTTGTGCTCGACCCCCGTCCACGCGGGGTTCTTGCGAGGGGGCCGGCGGTCGCGGTCGCCGATGCCGTCGCGCCAGTCGTAGCCGCTGACGAAGTTGCCGCCGGGCCAGCGATACATCGGGGCGTTCAATTGTCGCAGCAGTTCCAGTGTATCGGCGCGCATGCCCTGAATATTGTCCGCCGGCATCAGCGAAACGGTGCCCACGAAAAACGGACCCTCGGACACCTTGATTTCCAGTGTGCCCTTGATCGTGTCGGCTCCGGCGGTAAACCGGAAAGAATGCTTGCTGTACGCGCTGGCGGCGGCCCCGAACCGGGTGGATTCCTGGGCCTGCGGCCCATCGCCCCACAGAAGCGATACCGTCACCGTTGCATCTTGCCGCTGGGGCTTGATCCAGATGTAGCCGGTGTACTGTTTGCCTTTGACCAATCCCAGGTCGAGCTGTCGGATACCGCCGCCGGGCTGGATGAGCGGGGTGTGCTCGCCGACGAAGGACTCTTCCTTGACCATCGCGACCGACTCGGGCGAGCCGGTGATTTGCCAGGGCGAGGCGCCGACGATCGCGTAGGGACTGTCCTTGGGGACGGCCTTGGTGCCGCGATAGGGATCGTAGTCGGGCGTAATGGGGAAGTAGAACTTGCGATCTTCGAGCATCTCGGCCCAAATGCCGCCGTAGATGCAGCGGCCCAGATGCTCGATGAATTGACCATAGACAAACTCGGAGATCGGCTCGCCGGTCTTGCCGGCGTCAATCGTCACCGCAGATTGTTGCGCGACCGCGACCGCCCCACAGCAAACCAGAACCGCAAAGACTACGAGTACGAGATGTTGCTTGACCATGATTCAGCCCCTTTCTTTCTCCTGTTCTTTACGCCAAGAGCAATATTAAAGTTATTGTACGGTAAATCGGGCAAGATTCAACTCATTACTCCGCCCGTGACGGGCATGTAAATGCTTTCATGTTTCATAATCTTGCGTGATGGGCGGTTTAGTGTTACACTATGCGATTATGATTGGAATAGACGAATTTAGAGCAGCGATATGTCAGTTGTGCGGACGTTTGAAGGTCAAACAACTGGATGTCTTCGGCTCAGCAACCACTGACCGGTTCACCGCCGACAGCGATGTGGATGTGCTTGTCCAGTTCGACCGGGGGCCAGGGGACTTGTTCAACCGCTACTTCGACCTCAAAGAAGGGCTGGAGCAAATCTTCGGCAGACCGGTAGATGTGGTTCTTGAAGAGTCGCTGAAGAACCCCTACTTCAAACTCGCCGTCGAACAAACACGCAAAAAGGTCTATGCAGCTTGACGTGAAAAAAATGCCTCTTCGACATTCTCAATGCGGCCAAACACATTGAGCAATATGCCCGCGGCCTTGATTACGCCGATTACCTTGCCGATGGTCAGGTCCAAGCCGCTGTTGAAAGAAAGTTCGAAATCATCGGAGAAGCTTTGAACAGAATCAGAAAGCTCGACGCTTCAGCGATTGAGAGCATTTCAGAACACCAGCGGATTATCGGTTTCAGAAACGTCATTACTCACGGCTATGATGTCCTCGACAGCGAACTCGTATGGGATGCCGCGCGCAACCACTTGCCCATGCTCAAAGAGCAGGTCGAGCGGCTTCTGGAAAGTCTTTAGACCCTGCATCTGTCCTGCCGGTGTTCTGGCTGCGCCAACCTCGGAAATCCCTCTACCCGAAGTGCAACTCGACAATGTCTTTGTCGTTCAGGACATGGGTTCGCTGGACGTTTTGGCCGTCATAGACGCCGGTGCCCCAGATTCTTGCGGACTTGAGCTTCTCGGCTAATTGGCGATGAATGAGCGTGGCCAGGTCCATGACGGTCGAGCCGGTCGGCAGCGTGAAAGGGTCGGTAAAATCGGCAGGCTTGCCGGGCGGTTTGGCATAGACCCGAATGAGGCCCAGCAGCCCGAAGAGCTTCGCCGGCAGCTCGCCCAGTCCGGCACCCGTTTGAACGGAAACCTCAATGAACTCAAAAGAACGCGTGCAGGCGCTCTTGAGCTTCTCAATCGCCCCGGCCGCCGCGATGTCGGATTTCGTGCAAATACAGAATGCCTTCTTGCCCAGCGCATTGCCCTGGTCGTCGCGGGCCGGCGTGTCCCCGTCGATCAGCAGGCTGCGCGATTCGAGAAAATCAAGGCAAATCAGCCACTGCTCCTCCACGTCGGCCGAAAGGTCGATCACGACGGCAATGATGTCGCAGTTGCGGTAGGTGCCGACCTGCCCCGGTGCGGCGTAATCGGCGGTAATCGGCGGCATGTCCACCAACTGGATCTTCACGTCCTCGAATGTCACCATGCCGGGGACGGGTACAGGCGTCGCAAACGGAAAATCCGCCACGTGGACCTTCGCGTTG
>DATKWR010000604.1:0-2088 GCA_035529475.1 Sedimentisphaerales bacterium
GGCCGTCGAAGATCGTCGTGCCTGCATCGCCGCTATAGTGGTAGGCGTCGGTGCGGAGATAAACGCCGGGTGCTGTGGGAATGACGCCGCCGAAGACGTCGGTGTAGCCTTTGACCCAGGGGCCGGTGCCGAACTCGGCCGCGTGGCCGGGGCAGGCCCCCAACCCGGCCAGAGACATCGCTACGCCGCCTGCTACCACGTTCCTCAGTCTCATCGACGGTCCCTCCCCAAGATGCAAACGCCTTTGTATTTTTCGGCCACTCTATCCTGGGTCGGGCGTGCCGGCCATCGGCTCAAGCCCCTGGCTTTGAGAGAGGAGCAAGTGCGATGCAAATTTGCAACGAGCAGAGACCCTGTCGGCTTCATAGCGTCCGTCATGACGAGCGCACGCACGGGTTTTGGCAATTTCGTGACAATTGCCCGAGCAAGCATGTTGCCAGTTTGCAACTCATGTTCGGAAGAACGCATTCGCCCCTTGGTTTTCGTGGACCGCGGAACACCGCGGACCTTAGTCTCGCAGCTATCCCTCTGGGCCATAGAGGTCGCTGGGGATTTTCTGGGAGTTTCAGAACGATGGGGTACCCAGGCACGCGGCGCTTAGCCGTTCTGAGCATGGCGATGCTAGTCGCGACGTCGGCGGCGGCCTATGCTCAGGAGGGTGACGACTTGCGCGAGGCGGCGCAAAATCCCGTGGCTGATTTGATCAGCGTGCCTCTCCAGAACAATACAAACTTCAACGTCGGCACACTCGACAACACCCAGAACGTCCTCAACATCCAGCCTGTGATCCCGTTCACCCTCAATGAGAACTGGAACCTGATCACCCGTACGATCATGCCGGTGATCTATCAGCCGGCCCTGGTGACAGTACCGATTTCGGATTGGGGGACTTGACACCGGCCTTCTTCTTTTCGCCAAAGAAACCAGTACCTGTCAGTCCGGGTGTTGGCTTGGTATGGGGTGCCGGGCCCGTTTTCCAGCTTCCCACTGCAACCGATCCCCGATTAGGGTCAGACAAATGGTCCGCTGGACCGACGTTCGTCGCCCTCCTGCTCTCCAAGAAAATCGTCACCGGCTTTCTGATCAATAACCTCTGGTCCTATGCAGGAGAGAGCGACCGGGCCGATGTCAATGCGATGACGCTACAGCCCTTCTTCAACTACAACATGCCTAAAGGCTGGTATCTGACGACGAGCCCCATCATCACGGCTAACTGGGAGGCAGCCAGCGACGAGCGCTGGACGATTCCCATCGGCGGTGGCATCGGGCGCGTCTTCAAGATCGGCAGCCAGCCGATCAACGCTCAGCTCAGCTACTACTACAATGTCGAGAGACCAGACTTTGCTGGAGGCGACTCGCAATTGCGCACCCAATGGACGTTCCTCTTCCCGACGCACTGATTGGGAAATGCACTTCGCGGCGCGGGACCTTTCGCTTCGAGGATCAGCTTGAAGATGTCTGGGGCGAGTTCTCGGCGGGCGTGAACTTCTTCAACCCCTCCGCCACCACCGCCGTCTTCGCCAAGGTCGACGTCACCTTCGGCGACGACGTGTCCGGCGTCGGCGGCAAGGCCGGCATGCGCGTCAACTGGTAGAGGCTGCTCGCTTCAAGACCAATGTCCGTTAGTGGCAGATGCTGTCGATAAACGTTTTTCGAGGCGCGAGTGAGCAACATTGTTTCAAGATAGGAGTCTGGCGCGCAACATTGATTCAAAGAACGCGCCCCCCGGATTCAATTATTGCTCGTACGCTGCCGGTCGCCGACTTTATCGACAGCATCGATCATTAGCGGACATGACGCCTGACCGGCTCAACGTCTGCTTCGTGCCAATACTGGACATGGGTGCCTCGGCTCGCGGCCCATGTTGCTAACTCCTGTCCCGCTCTATTTTCCCGTCGCCCCCCCACTCTGCCACCTTGTCGATGGAGCGGCTTGAACGCCTCAGATCAGCACCCTTGGTCAGTCCCGTTCAGGTTTGTCTGACAATGCCGTTTCAAGACTTGGAACCTGCGTTTCGGGCACGTTGGCTTGCGTGCCGATTTCGTCGAGCCGACGATCAACCAACTCCTCATCGTTTTGTCTGGCTTC
>DATKWR010000605.1:0-5372 GCA_035529475.1 Sedimentisphaerales bacterium
CGGTCGAGCACATGCACGACGAGATGCTGATGACCAAACCCGACCTTCTGTTTGGCCGGTCAGAGGTCAGGAAGATGTGCTCGAATTGCCACAAGCCGGGCGAGGGGCGCGAGGTCTTTGAGCGTCAGGACCACAAATACCCCAGCGTGGTCCAGGCGTTCTTCGAGAAATGGAGCGGCCGGATGCGTCCAAACGGACGGGCCGTTGCAAACGATTCGGTCTGCACGGATTGTCACGGCACGCACAACATCTCCAAACCGCTTAACACGCAGGCAGGCGGCGAGCAAGCGGCGGAATGGCTCGCCGCCTTCAACGGCCGAGACCTGACCGGCTGGAACGCTTCAGGTCCGGCTAAATGGAGCGTCAAGACAGGCCAGATTACTGCGGCCCCCCCTGCTGCCAACAAAGACGGCACGCTCTGGACCGAGGCGACATACGAGGACTTTTTGCTGGCCGTGACGTTTCGGGCGGCCTGGCCCATTCGCGCCGGCATTTGGCTGCGGGCACAGGATTCCGAAAAGGGACCCCGCGTCGAGATAAGCGATTCCAGCGAGGGCCTTACCGGCAGCGTCTGGGTGCCCGGAAAGGGGCTGGCCCTGGCAAATCTTCAAAAAGACCTCATGGACACGGAAGGCTGGAACACGCTGTCGGTCAGGGTCGAAGGCGACAGGGTCCAGGTCTGGCTCAATGGGCAGGAAATCGGGGCGATTCGCGCACCCGGGCCCGCCAAAGGCAAAATCGGATTGTACATTGCAGGTACTGGCGCCTCCGAATCTTCGGAGCTTCGCATCCGCGAAGTGCTCATCCAGAAGATCGCCCATCCCGACGAAAAAGCCTCGACTGCTTCGGCAAACTGAGATAGTAATCTGTCAACTTGGTTTGCGGCCATCCCCAACCCATTCGACTTCGCTCAGGGGAGCGCTGCGTTTGAGGCTGCCACCTTTTCCTCTTTGATTCTACCGGGTGGCAGTCGCGGGCCGCCGTTTATTCACCAATCACCGGTTACCCATTCCTGGCTCATAAGTCTATCAATCCATTCTTTATAGGACCTCAGACTGTCCACGACAGACCGGCAGCCGCTGAATTGCCCTTTAATCCAAAATAATTTGAAGAAAATCGCGCTTCGACGTGTATATTATTCCGAGAAGAAAGTAAAGAACGTGCGTTTGAGCCGAAAGAATCTGCTTTTGGGAGCCTCAGAGAGTGTTAAGCGTGTGCCAGGAAGAAACGATAGCGATGCGGCGTTGTCGGCGGGGCTCAGCAGAGGCTTTTGAAGTTTTCGTGAACAAGTACATGAAAGACGCCTATTTCATCGCGTTAGGTTTGGTGGGCAATCGTGAAGATGCGCTGGACCTGTCGCAGGAAGCTTTCATTCGGGCGTACCGGAACATCAAACACGTCAAGCCCGGCCACAGATTCTTCCCCTGGTTCTATCAGATATTGAAGAATCTGTGCGTCAGCCATTTGAGGAAGAGGCGGTACCGGCAGGCGGCGTCGCTCGATGCGGAGGACTGCCCCGAAGTGGCGGCCAAGGACGACGGTTTTTGTCCCGACGTCGTGGCCGGAAGAAATGAGACCAAAGACAGGCTCTGGCGGGCCATCGGCAAGCTGGATGATAAGCATCGCGAAGTGATCATATTACGCCATTTCCAAAACATGTCCTACGATCAAATTGCTGAGGCCCTTCATTGCAACAAGGGCACGGTCACCAGCAGGCTGTACTATGCCCGCAAGAAACTAGAAGAACTATTAGGCACAGGAAAAGGAGGCTATCTCCATGACGTGTCATGACTACAAAGACCTGATGATGGGCTACCTGGACAGCGAGCTGAACGACGAGCAAAAGCGTCGCTTCGAACAGCACGTGTCCGGGTGTCCCGAATGTGCCGGCGAGCTTGAGGAATTCAAGAGACTCAAGGCGATAACCGACGAGGTGACCCTGGTCGAACCCGAGGACCGGATATGGCAGGATTACTGGGGCGGCATTTATAACCGGATCGAGCGCGGGGTCGGATGGATTGTATTTTCGGTCGCCGCGGTGCTTCTGACCATCTACTGCGGATTCAGGGCCATAGAAGAAATTATCAGAGACCCGAAGGTCGAGCTGATTTTCAAGGTCGGCCTGTTGGCGATGCTCGTCGGGCTGGCGGTCCTGTTCGTATCCGTGCTGCGCGAACGCATCTATTTCTGGAAAAGAGACCGGTATAAGGATGTAAGGAGATAAGGCAATGCTTTTGTCCACTACATACACGATTCATGGCAAGAAGATTGTCAAGCACCTGGGACTCGTACGGGGCAACACGATTCGGGCCCGTCACATCGGCAACGACATACTCGCCAGTCTTCGCAACATCGTCGGAGGTGAGATCACGGACTATACCAAGATGATGGCCGAATCGCGTGAGCAGTCCATCGACAGGATGATCGAAGAGGCACAAAAGCTCGGCGCCAATGCGATAATCGGAGTCAGATTCTCGACGACGGAAATCATGCAAAGGGCGGCGGAGATCATGGTCTTCGGCACGGCGGTCGTTGTCGAATGAGCTTTCACACTGGCAATTGCGTTCTGTTCTGATCTTTGGGAAAGGAGATTCGATGGACACGATTAAAGATTTTTTGACGCCCGAAATCATCTGGTTCCTGGTGGGGCTTTCGCTGCTGGTTATGGAATTGATTGCCCCGGGATTGATTATCGGTTTCTTCGGCATCGGGGCGTGGATCGTCGCGGTTGTCTGCCTGTTTACCGAGATCGGGATCAATGCACAGTTGATCGTTTTTATCGTCTCTTCGGTTCTGTCGCTGGTGCTGCTGCGGCGGTGGCTCAAAGGTATCTTCCTCGGCCACGCAGGGTCCAAACAGGACCTCAAGCACGACCTTGAGGAATTCGTCGGCCAGCGCGCAGTGGTCAAGGAGAAGATCGTGCCCAAACTGGGCGGCAAAGTTGAATTTCACGGCAGCAACTGGGAGGCCCAGGCCGACCAGGAAATCGCCGAGGGAACCGTCGTTGAAATCGTGGGCAAAAACAACATAACATTCAAGGTCAAGGCCCTTTAAAGTTGTGAATTGTGAGTTATGAGTTTTGAGTTGACCGACAACTCAAACGCAAGACTGAAAACCAAGAACTGAGCGAAGATGAAAGGAGAGAGCTATGTTGGCAGCACTACCACAGGGGGTTGCGTTGACAATTATTCTGGGCGGGGTACTATTGTTCGCACTGATTGTCTTTCTCAAGACGATCAGGATCGTGCCTCAGAAACAGGCATTTATTATCGAGCGGCTCGGCAAATATTCGACGACGCTCGAAGCGGGCTTTCACGTCCTGTTCCCGTTTCTGGACAGGGTCGCCTACAAGCACACCTTGAAAGAGCAGGCAATCGACGTTGCGCCGCAACAGTGCATCACGCAGGACAACATTGCCGTCGAAGTTGACGGCATTCTGTATATGCAGGTGGTCGATCCTAAGAAAGCTTCTTACGGAATAAATAACTACCAGTTCGCCTCGGCGCAATTAGCTCAGACAACAATGAGAAGCGTGATGGGTAAGCTGACGCTGGATAAAACGTTTGAGGAGAGGGAGACGATAAACAGCGCGATTGTTGACGCCGTGGACAAGGCCTCGGACCCGTGGGGAGTCAAGGTAACGCGGTATGAGGTCAAGAACATTCTGCCTCCCCAGAGCATCAAAGATGCCATGGAAAAGCAGATGCGCGCCGAGCGGGAAAAGCGGGCAACTATAGCGGAATCGGAAGGTGCCAGGCAAGCCAAGATCAACCGTGCCGAGGGCGACAGGCAGGAAATGATCGCCCGCTCGGAAGGCGAAAAGCAAAAACGGATCAACGAGGCGGAAGGCCGGGCCATAGAGATTCTCAAAGTGGCCGAAGCCACGGCCAATGGAATCAAGCAGATCGCAGCCGCCATCAATGAAAAAGGCGGCATCAACGCGGTGAACCTGCGGATTGCAGAGCAGTACCTGGATGAATTCGGAAAACTGGCCAAGACCAACAACTCGATCATCATCCCCACGAATCTCGCCGACATAGCCGGCGTGATCAAAGCCGCAACGTCGGTCATCAAAGATCAGACGGCTGCCGTGGGTCAGACCGAGTAACGCGCCGTGTCAGAATAAGAGCTTTGCAGAAGTCCGGTAAGGATTCTCGGATGGCTATACCAAGCACCCTGTTCCTGCATCACGAGATCGTGCTGCTGGCTTTGCACGAGAAGCGAGGCACTATTGCAGGGGGAACCCGGTACCGGTATGCCATCGGCGGCGCGGTACTGGCGGAGCTGTTGCTGAACAAGCGCATTGCCGTGCAGCCGTCGGGCAGGAAGCACCTGGTCGAAGCCGTCAGCGCCGAGCCGCTCGGGGAGCCGCTGGTTGACCGGTGCCTCGAACGGATAAACAGCGAAAGAAGACGCCTCAGCCTTCAGACGTTGATATCACGGGTTGCCGACGTTAAGAACCTCAAAGATGCTGTGGCCCAGCAGTTGTGTAAGCGCAATGTTCTCCGGGTGGCACGCGGGAGGATTCTGCTGATCTTCAGGCGCAAGATTTATCCGCAAATCGATCCGGAGCCGAAGAGAGAACTGGTTGAACGACTTAGAATCGCCATCTTCACCGACGCCATGCACGTCGATCCCAGGACCGCTATCCTCCTATCGCTGGCCGACAGCACCAATGTTCTGAGCGTGGTCTTCGACAAGAAGGAGCTGAGCCGCCGCAGGACGCGGATCGCAGAGATTGTCGGAGGCGAAATAATCGGCCAAGCCGCCAGGGAAGCCATCAAGACGATGCAGACCGCCGTCGTGGCGCCGTGAATCACACCGGCCATCGCAGCCGTATGCGACTCACTGTGCTCTCCGGCGGATAAATGTAAAGAGCAATCGGTCCGATAGCAGAGCTATGGATACTGTCGTGGTGTACAAAGCAAATCCCGAATCGCTGCAAACGGTGCTTGGGCTTCTGCGAAAGGAAGGATTCAATCCGACGACGCTGGAGGATCCGAGCGCCGGAGCAGCCCTCAGCGGGTGCGGAAAAGCCACCTACGTGATCAGTGTGGCGGTGCCAAGAGACCAAGCACCGGGAGCTAAGGCGGTTTTGCGAAAATGGG
This sequence comes from Sedimentisphaerales bacterium, assembly GCA_035529475.1. Classification (GTDB taxonomy): domain Bacteria; phylum Planctomycetota; class Phycisphaerae; order Sedimentisphaerales; family Anaerobacaceae. The sequence continues at coordinate 5,109 of DATKWR010000605.1, forward strand.
ACCAGACCCAACTGCCGAAAGTCAAGGGACTGGTCGGCAAGCTGGCCGGGCCATTCCTGGCTTCTGTCATGGTGGCCGGCGTGCTTGCTTTTATCCTGCTTTTGCTGGGAATTCTTTCAGATGCAGCAGCTTTACTTTTTGCAGTCTGGGCTGTAATCTTTGCGCTGTTGGCAAACGCCGAGAGGATCGTAGAAAAGCTCAAACGAACCAGGGACCGATGAGATGAGCAGAGGGTGGCGAAGGCAGCAAAACGATGGTCGGTAT
>DATKWR010000606.1:0-7378 GCA_035529475.1 Sedimentisphaerales bacterium
TTGAGCCGGTCGAGCTCATCCAGCAGCCTGCCGATCATGGCGTCGGTATAGGAGACGCAGGCCTGGTAGCCGTGAATCAGTTGGCGGGCCAGCTCGTCGGAACAGGGTCCTTTCTCCGGAATGCCCACATAGTTGCGCAGCTCGCCCCAGTCGGTCGTGGCGTAGGACGGGGCGTTTCGGGGGATGAAGGGATTGTCGGCCAGCTTGATGTCCTGCGGCTTGTACATATCCCAGTACTTCTTCGGTGCGTTGAACGGCAAATGAGGCTTGTAAAAGCCCATGGCAAGAAAGAAGGGTCTGCCCTTGAGCCGGTTGAGCTCCTTGATGGCATAGTCTGCATTGGCGCCGTCGGGATAGCCATTATCCGGGACGTCGCCTGCCTCGAACGCCGGCCCTCTGCCCTCCGTATTCGGGCTGGCCTTGTTGAATTGCTCCATCTGTGCGATGGCTTCGGCAGTGACGTAGCCTCGGCCCTTCCAGCTTCCTTCGGGAAACGTTCCGGCTCGGTACGGCTTAGTGCTCCATCCCTGGCTGTCATCCTGGGGATGATGATAGATCTTGCCGATGGAGACGGTTTCGTAGCCGTTCTTCTTGAAATGCTCGGGCAGGGTCAGGACATTCGGCATGGCCTTGCGCACCGGCGTATTGAGGTCGTAGATCTTTGTGGTGTCGGGCCGCGTGCCGCTGAGGATGCTGGCGCGCGATGGAGCGCAGACTGCCTGCTGGCAATAGGCCCGCTCGAAGAGTAGCCCTTCTGAGGCCAGCCGGTCGATATTGGGCGAGATGATCTGCTTTTGGCCGTAGCAGCCTAATTGCGGGCGAAGGTCGTCCACCGCGATAAACAGCACGTTCAGCAAAGATTTACGATTCACAATTGCCGCTTGCCCATTCAAATCGCAAATCGAGAATCCAAAATCGACAATGGAAAGTGCCGCTCCCCCGGCCATCATAGACAGAAAACCTCGGCGATTCACAGAATTGCCCATAGGAAGATCTCCTTCGTTTCTTTGCCTTCAATGGGGTCCTTGCGTCAGACCCATAGCAGCTAAGTATATGCGATTCGGCGCGAATGGCAAGTAGGTCCCAAGAACGATGTGGCCTTGCCACGCCAGGGGCGAAAAAGCCGGGTTGGTGTCGGAACAGCCGAAAAAAATGCTTGACTCGGCTCCAGGTCTGATGTACTATTATATATAGGCTCCGGGATGTTTGAGCCGACGGGTGATGTGCATGCGATGCAGAGTGTGCGTTTCGTTTTGAGGTTGGCACCAACGATCACAAGCCTCGCCCGCGCCGAAAGTTCGGAAAGAGCGTTTCGACGGTTCTCGAGCGTTCTCCGAAGGAAGGAGGCATCATCAAATCAGAAGGTAAATGCGATGGGCAGGGACGCCGGATGAGCACCTTCGAGACAATGATCGTTGCCAGTTTCGCTTAACCTGTTAACCTCAATCTTAGGAGGATTGATCATGTCCAGCAAATTGACTTGTTTGGTGTCTTTGGCTTTTGTTTTGTGCTCGGTGTGGACGATCCCGGCCGAGGCCGCCGATGCGAACCTGATGGGCTGGTGGAAACTCGACGGCGACGGCCTCGACGCCTCGGGCAACGGCCGCAACGGCACGCTCGCCGGGGACGCCCATTACGAGGCGGGCTACGCCGGCCAGGCCCTGGCCCTCGATGGTGACGCCGACTACTTCACCGTCACGGGATGGAAGGGTCTTCTCAGTGTGTATCCGGTCACGGTGACCGCGTGGGTCAAGACCACCGCCTCCGGTGATGCAACCATGGTGTACTGGGGCAGGAACGCGAGCCCCCGGAGAGTGGATTTCCGCCTCGGCGCGGGCAGGCTGCGCGTCGAGCACGGCAGCGGCAACATACAAGGCGACACCTCTCTGAATGACGATCAATGGCACCACGTCGCCCTGACGATGCCGGCGGCGGCCGAAATCTCGTACCCCTACGTGAAGCTCTACCGGGACGGCGTGGATGACACGCGGGACACAAGCGACCCGGACGCGTTCAATCTGGTGGATGACGCCGCCAACGTGGACGTGACTTTCGGCTACCGCGTTCCCAATGGCGACAGGTATTTTGCGGGCCTGCTCGACGAGGTTCGCATCTACGACAGAGAGCTGTCAGGGCCTGAGATCAGGGATCTCGCGACGCTGGGCTACCTTGCAAGCCCTCACAGCCCGAGTCCGGGGGACGGCGCGAAAATCGAGGACACGTGGGGCGCTCTTGCGTGGACGGCCGGCCCGCTTGCCACCTCCCATGATGTCTATTTCAGCACGAGCTTCGACGACGTCAGTAATCGCGCTGAGGCGGCGTTTGTGGGCAGCCTTGGGACAAACAGCCAGCCTATAGGCTTCTCCGGATTCCCCGCCCCTGACGGCCTGGTCCCCGGGACAACCTATTATTGGCGCGTCGATGAGATCAGCGATACCCATGCGGACAGCCCCTGGGAGGGGGACGTCTGGAGCTTTTGGATTCCCCCGGTGACGGCGTACGACCCGGTTCCTGGAGACGGCGAGTCCGCCGAACCGGTGGACACAGATCTGAGCTGGTCGCTCGGCCTCAAGGGGATTTTGCATGCGGTGTACTTCGGGACCGACCGGGATCAGGTGGCCAACGCAGTCGGCGCCCCTCCGCATGTAGGAACAACGTATGACCCGGGCCCGCTGGCCAACGCCACCACGTATTATTGGCGCGTGGATACGTTCAACAGTGCTCAGTGGACCCCAGGCCCCGTCTGGACGTTCAGGACAATCCCTACGATTTCTATCGCGGACCCCAATCTTGTCGGGTGGTGGAGGTTTGACGAGGGCCGGGGCACAAAAGCGATCGACTGGTCGGGCCAGGGTAATCACGGGACACTTATCGGTCCTGCATGGACCGTCTCCAGCAAGTATGGTGACGCCGCCCTGGACTTCACCGGCGGCGGCTATGTGGCGATTCAGAATCTCAGCTACAACGCTACGGACCTCACGGAGGTCACTGTCTGTGCCTGGATTCGGACCAGCAGCGCCGGCGACCAGTACATTGTTTCATTTGACCGCGACAGCTACTGGCGTCTGGAGATCAACGGCAGCGGAGGCGACTCGGGTCAGGTCGGCTGGGACGTGATGACCAGCTCCGGACAGGTTGACTACGGCAGTGTCAGCCGTGTTGACGATGGGACCTGGCGTCACGTCTGTGGCGTGTTTGACCGAGGACTGTTGACCATCTACATCGATGGTCGCCCCGAGCCTTCGACAACAGGCGGGAGCACCTTTGGCAGTACCAACACCCGTTTCGGCTTCATAGGCGCCAACTCCGAAGCCACGACGTTCGACGGAAGTCGGGGGACGGGATCCCCGGTTTCGGGTGAGGTTGACGATGTGCGCATCTACCACAAGGCTCTGACCCAGGCCGAGATCCGGCAGGTCATGCTCAGACCCGATCTTACTTCCGCATGGGCGATGAGCCCGGCAGACGGGTCAACCGCAAGCGTAGATGATATCAAGCCCCTTGGCTGGTCGCCGGGAGATACTGCGGCCAGACACGATGTCTATTTCGGCACCGACGCACAGGCGGTGGCCAATGCCGCCGTATCCGATACGACGGGGATATACCGGGGCCGCCAGACCGCGACCGGCTATACGCCGCCGGAAACGCTCGAATATCTCCGGACGTACTACTGGCGAATCGACGAAGTCGAGGCCGACGATACGACGATTCATAAAGGCGACGTGTGGAGCTTCATCCTGGGTGACTACATTGTTATAGACAATTTCGAGGAGTACAGCGACTATCAGCCCGACGAGATATGGAGAACGTGGGTCGATGGATTCGGCACCACCACGAACGGCGCTGGAGTTGGCTATCCCGAACCTCTCGATTTTGCAGCGGGCGAGCACTATGCTGAGACCAGTATCGTTCATTCGGGCCGCCAGGCGATGCCGTACTTCTACAACAACAGCGTCGGCTACTCTGAAGCGAAGATGACGTTGAGCTCATCGCGCGATTGGACCCGACAGGGTGTCAAAGCGCTGTCGTTGTGGTTCCAAGGACATCCGGAGTCCGTCGGCAGCTTCACGGAAGGTCCGGCCGGCACTTATACGATGACGGCCACGGGCGCCGACATCTGGGGCACGGCCGACCAGTTCCACTTTGCTTTCATGCAGCTTTCCGGCCCCGGCGCGATTGTGGCCAAGGTCGAGCGAGTGCTGAACACCGACGTCTGGGCCAAAGCCGGAGTGATGATCCGCCAGACGCTGGATGCGGGCTCGGTGCACGGCATGATGGTTGTGACGCCTGCTCAGGGTGTGGCTTTCCAGCGTCGCACCACGGCGGACGCCACCAGTGTCGGTACGACAATAGCCGGCATCCCTGCTCCGCAATGGGTGAAGATAGAGCGTGACGTTACTGGCAACATTACGGCCTCTTATTCGGCCGACGGCGTTTCATGGACACAGGTCGGCACTGAGCTGATTACCATGACTACACCTGTGTATATTGGTCTGGCCCTGACCAGCCATGACAATACTGAGACCTGCGAGGCTGTATTCTCGAACGTCCAGGTTACGGGCGCTGCGGGACAGTGGAGTCATCAGGACATCGGGATTCTCAGCAACGATCCAGAGCGGATGTACGTGGCTATCTCCGGCGCCAACGGTGTGACGGGGACGGTCTATCACGATGATCCGCTGGCCGCGAGGATGGGCGTGTGGACCGAATGGAATATTGACTTGAAAGAATTTTCAAATCGGGGCGTCAACCTGGCAAACGTCGCCAGCATTGCGATTGGGTTCGGTGACAGGAACAATCCGCAGGCCGGCGGCTCGGGCAAGATGTACTTCGACGATATCCGGCTGTACCGACCCAGGTGCGTGGCGCTGCTCGCTCAGCCCGCCGCCGATCTCAACAACGACTGCGCGGTTGACCGGGCGGACATCGAAATCATGGCGGACAACTGGCTCATCGGAGCTTACGATGTCACCGCCGTGGCCCCGAGCAACGCCAATCTCGACGCGCACTATCAATTCGACGGCAACCTGCTCGATAGCTCGGGCAATAACTACAATGGCGACCCGTGCGGTGTCGTTGCTTATGCAGCCGGCGTGGCGGGACAGGCACTTGAGCTTCGCGGCACCTCCGGCAGCAGCTTCGTGAACGTTGCAGGCTATCCGGGCGTCGTTGGCACGCAGTCTCGAACCGTGTCTGCCTGGATCAAGACGCACCTGACCGGTGAAATCGCCTCCTGGGGTCAGAACGTGGCCGGGCAGAAATGGATATTCCGCGTCCAGGAAAGCAACGGAGTCATCGGCGCCATACGCATAGAGGTCAATGGCGGCTATATTGTCGGCAGCACCGACGTGCGCGACGAGCAGTGGCATCACGTTGCAGCCATCCTAATCGATGACGGCTCGCCGAATGTTACCGAAGTCATGCTTTACGTGGATGGCGTCCTGGAGGTTGTCAGCGACTTACTGGATGGGCCGATCAATACCGCCGGTGACGGTGTTCTCAGGATTGGGGAGGCCCCCTGGCACACCCGGCCGTTCACGGGCCAGATCGACGATCTGCGCATTTACAGCCGTGTTCTGTCGCAGGGTGAGCTGGCGAGCCTTGCCGGCGTCAGCGAAGGGGCAACGTTGCGGCAGCCGCTGCTGCCCACGGCCGCCGTCGTCGATCTGGATGGCGACGAGAGGATTGACTTTAAGGACTTTGCCCTCTTGGCCAATCAGTGGCTTACCGAACAGTTGTGGCCGTAAGCGAGGTTCGCAGTGTGTCCGTAAGGGCATTTCGGAATAACGCCTTACGGCGTCACTACGAACTAATAGCCCAGGCTGCCCCAGATCGCCTTTTGCACGCGGGTCAGATCGGGATTGTCCTGCTGCGTGATGGCCAGATTGTCGCCTCTGGCTCCCCATTGCCATTTGGCCATCAGCTCGATGGTCCGCTGATCCTTCCACGCCCACCACTCCGAGCGGCCATCGCCAAAAGCGGCTACCGTGCCTGCGCCGTGGCGCGCGGGAATCGGGTTCCACCAGGCGGGTTTGCTCCAGGGAACCGCCCATGCCGCGTCCCAGTCCTCGCCGAAATCATCGATGAAAATAATGCGCTGAGCGGGGTGTTCGATCTTGTATATGTTCTTGACCACCGGGCCGCCGTCGAAGCTCAAGCCGTTCATGGCGTGGGAACAACTGTACGTGCGCATCTCGAAGCTCTTGGCCACGGGACAGCGGTACAGCCTGACGTTCTCGACGTACTTGAACAGCACACCCGCTTTCAGGGCGTCCACCTGGACTTGCGCCGCGGCATCCACCGGCTTGTTGCCGGATGGCTTCTGAACCCAGCCTCCATCGGCCACCGCCTGGGCCTTCGGCATATTGCCGGAGTAGTCTTCGCAATACAACATCCATGCCAGCACGAGTGTTTTGGCGTTGTTCAGGCATACGGCGCGTTTGCCTTGTTCCTTGGCGCGGTTCAAGGAAGGCAGCAGCAACGCCATGAGAATGGCAATCACAGCGATAACGACCAATAGCTCGATCAGTGTAAAGCCGTTTCTTTTGCACATGGCTCTGACTGTGCTAAGGCACACTCATCTTGGCCGGGTAGGTATCACCGTCGGCGGTCTTGGCAATCTGCTCTTCTCGGCCTCTGTCGGCGGGTACCGCGCGAAGACCGACCACATCCCCGGCGTCCCGGCGTCCCAGGCTTCTTTGCTGAAGGTCTTTTCCTTTTTCATGTACTCCGCGTGCCCATCGTAGAAGGCGATGTTGACCCCATCGCTGTGCCGATACAGGGTTGGGCCGTCACAGCCCACCTTTTTGTACGGCGTGATCGTGTCCTGCCCGAGAACGTCCCATCCGTCCTCGTAATTAGCGCCCCACCACCAAAGCCACCAGTCATTGCTCTCTGTGAAAATGAGCTCCCCGGCGGGGCTGGGGACCGTCGTGGTCTTGTGTCCGGCGTAGCCGATGCCGTACCAGTCTGAGAAGTACCAGTCGGTCAGGTTGTAGCCGTAACTGAGCCAGTTGGTCCATTGGGTGTCTTTTGCCTGCTTTGTCGAAATCAAGTCGCTCGGGCACATGTACTCTCGAGGCGCGTCCCAGTTCTGGTTGACAACAACGTTCTTGGGTTTATAACCGACCAATTCCCTAAAGAGCCGATTGGCGGGCCAATAGAGATTGCTGCCCCGCGATCTATCCATGATGGGAACGTACCAGCCGTCCGAGTCATCCGCATAGAGGGTGTTGGCCAGCCCTAACGTCCGCAGGTGATTGCCGCAGACGATTCGTCTGCCGTGGTCCTTGGCTTTCATCAGGGCGGGCATCAGGATGGCCATCAGAAGGGCGATAATGGAGATCACGACCAGCAGTTCTATCAATGTAAAACCCGC
>DATKWR010000607.1:0-7034 GCA_035529475.1 Sedimentisphaerales bacterium
CACGATGTGTATATTGGAGAGAGCTTCGATGATGTGGAAGCCGGAACGCCCGACACGTTCCGAGGCAATCAGGCTGACGCTTACGTTCTTGCCGGCATCGCCGGTTTTGCTTATCCGGACGGTCTTGTCGCAGGCACGACATACTATTGGCGCATCGACGAGGTCAACCCTGCCGATCCCAATAGTCCCTGGAAGGGCGACGTCTGGAGCTTCACGGTCCCATCCAGGAAGGCCTACAAGCCTGTGCCGCCGAACAACGCCATGTACGTGGTTCTGAATCCGACTCTCACCTGGACGCCGGGCATCGGAGCGGCGCTGCATCACGTGTACATGGGCGAAAATCTTGCCGACGTGGAAGCCGGCACGCCTGGCACCTACAAAGGCCCTAAGGCAATTGCAGGTTACACCGCCGGACCGCTCGAAAAAGACAAAGTCTATTACTGGAGAGTGGACGAATTTGACGGAAGCATCACAAACACCGGCCATGTTTGGAGCTTCAGGACCGTTCCCGACATATCGATTAGCGATCCTGACCTGATGGGCTGGTGGAAGCTGGACGAAGGCCATAGTACCACTGCATTCGACTGGTCCGGGCACGCCAATGATGGCGTGCTGCAAGGCGATGCCCATTGGACGGACGGTTATGACCAAAGCGCCGTGCAACTGGGTGGCAGCGGCAACGTTTACGCCGAATCGGCCCAATTGCCGGCCAGTGCCTTTACCGTAGCGTTCTGGTTCAGGGCTGAGACCTCCCTGAACGCGAACGACGCAAGGCAGGACTTCATCTTTTGGCAGACGGGCGGCCGCCCACACCTCACGTTCAACAGAAGCGGAGATGGCGAGATCGGCTTCTGGCCCAACGTTGGCGGAGACATTGACGGCCCCGTGACCACGACCAGGGCATGGCCGGCGGGCAGGTGGTACCACGTCGCCGGGACCTTCGACGGGTCAACTTTCAATATCTACGTCAACGGGATTCTGGAAGGCACGGTTTCTTATGCGGGAGTCCACAGCGATGCTTCAGGCATATTGATAGGGGCTCGCAGCGGCTCGCAGAACTACTTTGCCGGCGATATGGACGATGTGCGCTTGTACAAAAAGGCCCTGACGGCGCAGGAGATAAACCTGGTCATGCGCATCGATACGCTGGTTGCCTGGAGCCCGAATCCCGGCAACGGGACAACGCCTTACGTCAAGGATGCGACACCGCTCACATGGTCGCCCGGAGAGAAAGCCGCTCGGCACGAGGTTTATTTTGGCACGGACAGAGACGCCGTGGAAAACGCTGAGGCCACAGATGCAACCGGCGTGTACCGGGGCAGCCAGACCATCACGAGTTTCACTCCATCCGAAGGTGTCCAATGGGGCGGCGGACCCTACTACTGGCGCGTCGATCAGGTCAATACCGACGGCACCACCACCAAAGGCAGAATCTGGAGCTTCTCGGTGGCTGACTACATCACTGTGGACGATTTCGAGTCGTACGACGATATCGATCCGGCACCCGGCCTGCCTGGGGTCAACAGGATATTCGACGTTTGGATGGACGGCTTTGGAACCACGACGAACGGCGCCCTCGTTGGCAATGACTTCCCGCCGTATGCCGAGCAGACTGTTATCCACGACGGTGCCCAGTCAATGATCTACCGTTACGACAACACCACAAAGACTTCGGAGGCGACACTGACGCTGACGGACCGAAAAGACTGGACCGAAGAAAGCGTCGCCAAGCTGGTGATATGGTTCCGCGGTCTGGGGGCCAATTCACCCGATCGGATGTACGTGGCCCTCAACGGCAACGCCGTTGTCTATCACCCCGAGCCTGCTGCCACCCAGAAGGGCGTATGGACGTGGACCGAGTGGGTGATCGATCTTCAGGAATTTGCCAACCAGGGTGTGAACCTTGCCAACGTCAATACTATTACGATTGGCATTGGAACAAAGAACAGCCCGGCGGCCGGCGGCACAGGCCAGATGTACTTCGACGACATCCGGCTGTATCGGCCATAAACGGCTCTGCAGAGCAGGGCCGCACCGGCAGAAACGGGGCCAAATCTGTTTTTGTTTGGGGTCCGTACCGACCGATTCGGTATGGGCCCCGTTCTTTTCAGCCGCACCAACAAGTACACCAATTCATTGGACAAGACTGTTGATATCTCGTATCATCGTGCTGGTCTTGGCTCTCAGAGTAAATTCAGTAAGAAAGGAACTCAAATGAAGAAACAAACAAGGAGAGATTTTCTAAAGCACTTGGGCTATATGGCGGGCTCCGCCACCGCCCTGTCGATCCTGCCGAGCTGCAACACCACCGGCCAAACATCGCAAAGAAAGCGACCGAACATCATATTTATCATGAGCGACGACCACGCCTCGCACGCCATAAGCTGTTACGGCAGCAAAATCAACAAGACGCCGAACTTCGACCGGATCGCCAAAGAAGGCATGCGTTTCACCAACAGCTTCTGTACGAATTCCATCTGCGCCCCCTGCCGCGCGGTCATCCTGACCGGCAAGTACAGCCACATCAACGGCGTCAAAGACAATGCGCTAACGTTCGACGGCAGCCAGCAGACCTTCCCCAAATTGCTCCAGCAGGCCGGCTACGAAACGGCGATGATCGGCAAATGGCATCTCAAGACCGACCCGACCGGTTTCGACTACTGGAACATCCTGCCGGGACAAGGGTTGTACTACAACCCCGCGATGATCGAGATGGGCGAGCGGAAGAACTACACCGGGTACGTGACGGATATCATCACCGACCAGGCGCTAAACTGGATCAAGAACCGCACAGGGGACAAGCCCTTCTGCCTGATGTATCATCACAAGGCCCCGCACCGCGAGTGGGAGCCGGGCCCCAAGTACCTGACGCTGTACGACGACGTGACGATGCCGGAGCCGGAGAACCTGTTCGACGATTACTCCAACCGCGGACGGGCCGCCAAAGAGCAGGACATGAGCATCGAAAAGACGATGACCGACAGAGATTTGAAGCTCGTGACCCCGAAGAATTTCACGCCGGAGCAGAAGAAACTGTGGGACGCGGCATACGGGCCCAAGAATGAGGCCTTCCGCAAAGCCAATTTGCAGGGCAAGGACCTGGTCCGCTGGAAATACCAGCGATATATCAAGGACTACCTGCGGTGTATCGCTTCGGTTGACGAAAACGTTGGTCGCGTCCTGGATTATCTCGACGAATCGGGTCTGGCCAAAGATACGGTCGTTATCTACACCTCCGACCAGGGCTTCTACCTGGGAGATCACGGCTGGTTCGACAAGCGGTTCATGTACGAGGAGTCGCTGCGCATGCCGCTGCTGGTACGGTATCCGGGAGAAATCAAGGCCGGCTCGGTGAACGACGATATCGTGCTCAACCTGGATTTCGCCTCGACGTTTCTGGACTTCGCCGGCGCGCCGATACCCGCCGATCTGCAGGGCGTGTCTTTGCGAAAGGTGCTGCAGGGCAAGACGCCCAGGGACTGGCGAACGTCGATGTATTACCACTACTACGAGTATCCGGCGGTGCACAGCGTCAAGCGGCACTACGGGGTCCGCACCAAGCGATACAAACTGATCCACTTCTACCACGACATCGACGAATGGGAGCTGTACGACCTGCAGAAAGACCCGAAAGAAATGAAGAACGTTCTGAACGATCCGGCCTACACCGGCATCGTCAAAGAGCTCAAGGCCGAGCTTGAGCAACTTCGCGAAAAATATAAAGACACGACCGGCTCGACTGCGTAGCGTTATCAGGGCGGCCCGATGCGGCCGCCCTTACTCTTTCAGTAATTCGCCGGTGGCTTTGTTCCACCGAATGGTCCGCACGTTGACGCGGTGCTCTTTCGCGTGACAGTCGGTGCAGTGCATCCGGGGGCCGTCAGATTCTGACGCAGGATCCAAGGCGGTCTTCGCGCCGGCCAGCAGCATCTTGTGAGACACCACGTGGCGAATTTCGTGCCGCGGGTGACACATCATACAGGTCGGATTTATCTTGTCCTCAGGGTACATGATCTCCGGCGGCGTGACGTTATCTTCGTCGCTGCGGTGGCGTTCGGACTCGCCGTGACACCTCTCGCAGCCGATGCCCGCTTGCCCGTGCGTGGCCGCGAGCGTTTCTTCGCCGAAACCATAGTGACACGCGCCGCAAAAATCATTGGCTATCCAGACCTCTTTTGCAGCCTTTTGCGTGGGCGCTTCTTCCGCGGGTGCATTGTTCGTTGCCGCTTCGCGGGCTTCGTGGTCATGGTTCCATTCGGAGTCGTGCCCGGCCCGCTTCTCAAGCGAGCAGCTTGCTGTCAGAATCGGCAGCAAGCCGCTCATCAAAAATGCAATCCGTGTCACGACATACAGCCTCGATACTTTCATTGACGCCATCCTTGTTTGTAACATTCAATCGAGCCGCCGCACAACAGTTTCCGGCTGCTACACATATTCCCAGTTCTTCAGCCACTGGTAGTCCGCCGGCAAATTAGCCCACGCTTCGTTCATGGCCGTCTCAAGCTCCCTGGCCTCGGTTTCATCAAGCTCGGGCTCCCGGACGGCTTTTGCGACATTGTCCACCTGGTGGGGATTGATCATCCCCGGGATGGGCGCCGTGATGGCTGGGTTGCAAAGGATATAGCGGATGGCCATGCGTGCCAGCCGATCGTCTTCTTCCGCCGTGGGACTGCCAGGTGAGCTGTCTCCCTTGAACAACGAGGTGCCGGCAAACGGTTTGATTCCGAAAAAGCCGATCCCGTGTTTTGTGATAGCATCGAAGACGCTGTCGGTGGGCAGGACCTTGCTCTTGGCGGTGTACGGCGTGACAACGACCTGGACCACCTCGGGATAGGTCTCGATCATCCACTTGATATGGGGACGGTCGTGCGAAGAGAAACCGCACATGCGGCACTTGCCCTGCTTACGGGCCTTCTCGAGCGCGCCCATCATCTGATCGACTTCGGCGCTCGTGTGCCGGCCGCTCTGCTCGTGCATGGTGATGCGCCAGAGATCTACATACTCCAGCTTTGCCGCGCGCATACCCTTATCGAGCGTTCCCAGCAGCGCATCGGTTGTGCGGCAGTTCTCTTTTCTCATCTCTTCCTGGTACCACGAGAACCCGAGATGCATCGCCTCGCGCCTTCCTCTGAGGGCCTCGGAATAGGCCAGAACTTCCTGCATCGTACAGGCGTCGATATAGTTGACGCCCCGCTCGATACACCGGGTGACGAGATCGCGCCGGTTCTTTCTGAAGCCTTCGCTGTCGAGGTCGGCGTTCAGCCAGCTCTTGCCCTTAAAAACGCCGGGCACCATCTGATCGACGCGCTTCCAGTGTCCGCCCAGGCAGACGGACGAGATCCAAAGGCCGGTCTTGCCGAGCGGTCTGTACCTCATTTCCGGGTTGTAGCTGCGGGTCTTTGTCACGTCGGTCTCGGCATACGCCGTCTGGATGCCGCCTACAGCCAGACCCGCGGCGGCCACCGCCCCCGTGCGCATCAGATCGCGCCGGGTCAGATCGTTGGTCTCCCCGGCTTGTTGTTGCTTTTGATCCATAGTCTTCTCCTTGATTTGTCAATTCCAGTTCTTGTTGCGGGTAATAGTTCACGTTTCAACGACTTTTTTGCGGCACTCCTTCAAGTAATCCCGCGATTTGGCTAAATTGGCTGTCATCACGTCGGTCTCCGGATGGCCGTGCATGAAGGGATTGACGTATCCGCGGTATCGGACATCTGCTAATGCTTGCAGCCAGGGCGTCATATCCGTCGGGCCCACGCCCGGCAGTTGCTCAGAATCCGGATAGTGCTGCCAGGCATAGAAGAACATAAGCTGCCTGCCGCAGACGCGTACCGCCTCGGGCACGGAGGCCTTGAGCGTCTGGAGGTGATATGGTGCCAGAGCAATGCCCAATCTCGGTGAGGTGTTCGTATCGACAAAAGCCTTGAGCGAATCCAGCGAGCACAGCAGGGCATTGCCGTGATTTTCGATGGCCAGGCGGGAATCGTATTTCTCGGCCAGCTCCACGAGAGGCTTGAGGTCCTCGATGAACGTTCGCATGCGGGCCGTCAATTCTTCAGGCTTACAGGCCCCCGCGCTGCCCCGAATGGCCACTCCGCCTCCGGCCTTGCCTAACAGCTCGGCGTAACGGTCATAGCCGCCTTTAAACACTGAGAAGGCAAAGAGCTTCAGTTTGTGCTTCGCCAGCAATTCTTTCAGGCCCTCCGGCCCCAAACGCTCCGCCACGTCGTCCAGATGAGGGCAACCCTGGTGAGCGGACCATATATCAATCGCCTCGAAACCCAGCTTCGCAATTCGTTCACATGCCTGCTCGATGGGCAGTTCCATGAAATGAATCGAAGATGTGGACAGCCGCATCTTCCATTTTTTGCCCGCCGAGGCTGCCTGCACCTGCGCCGAAAACACCGGTGCCGCAATCACTCCTGCTCCACTCAGGCCAACGGCTCTTAGGAAACTACGTCGATTCAGGCTTTCGTCCATTGCAAAACTAACTTCATCCAAGCGAATCCTGCGAGGTACGCGTCTATTGCTTTGACAGATTATCAGATTCGCAGGTAAATGTCAAATCATATTTTGTTGCCACGAAAATCTATTCGCGAGCTTTTCACGAACGCCCTTTTTCTCTTGACCATGTCCGCAAAAAGCCTATAGTTTCGCATTATGTTGCCGCTGCAATTGGCGGATCCGCAATGGGCAAGCTTCGGCAGTGCTCGTGGCAAGAGTTGGCCGCATCGACAGAAAGGGGTACAGAATGAACGAGAAGAAACCGTCATACCAGCACAAATTGAGCCATATCAGCCGTCGGAATATGCTCAAGATGGCCGCCGGCACGGGCGCCGCTTTTGGCCTTGCCTCATGCGCATCTACCGAAGAACATCGCAGGCCGGCAGCAACCGGGGGCCGTATCAATCAATCCATCGCCCAATGGTGCTTCGCCGAATACTGGAATCTGGAGAAGATGTGCCAGGTCGCAAAGACCCTCGGCTGCAAGAGCATCGAGCTGGTCGGCCCCAACGATTTTGCCACACTCAAGAGGC
>DATKWR010000608.1:0-6529 GCA_035529475.1 Sedimentisphaerales bacterium
TAATTATTTTTATTTCTTCGGATCTCACTGGAATGTATCTCAAGACAAATGGCGAGAGGGGAATTCTCCTGACGGCTGAGACCTTTTTTGAGCCATGCACTCCAAGTCCTTGTTCAGAGTATGCCGGAAGGAGTCATGCAATACATGGGTATCCTTTATGGAGTTGTTCGGGCCGGTCACATGGCTGTGGTGGCTGACGACGTGGAGAACGTCACGGGACGCAGACCCCTAAGTCTTGAACATCTTGTGAGAGATAACATCGCCTGTTGGCAGTGAAAAACATGAATCCGAAGAGGAGTAGATGGGGAGTCCGAAGGCCCATGGCGTGTTTGCTTGTCATCGGTTTAGCGGCACCGTCACTTTGGGCTGAAGAAAGCGAAGCCACACGTCTGCTCAAGGCTCGCAATGCGGTTAGACATTTGGACGTGATCGTACTCTCCTTGAATGTTGTACGTCTTCACTCGCGGTCGGCCGTCGTCCACTCAATCAGATTGAACAGAATCTTGTCGGCAACGGGGTCTTTGCCCAGGTTATCGACCAAGTGAAGTTCCGAGACGATACAGCGCCCCTTGCCGAGCGGAGCGATAGCCATATCAGCCCCCCACCACGTGTCACCCGGCCCATAGTAGTGGCGTTTGCTCGTGTCATAATCAGGGAACCAGTCATAGCCGATAGCGCCGGCGACCATTTCTCCGCCGACATCCAGCAGCGTGCTCTCCGCACAGACGTTTTCGTACACCGGGCCCATCATGCAGTTGACAGGGAGGCCGTCGAACACCGGATGATCCTTCACGAGGTGCGGAATGCCCGCCCATGTGCCCACGGCTTGTTTTGAGCGTACGTTAATGGGCAGCAGGGGCGATGCGTTATCGGCTCTGCCCCATCTGACCTTCGGTCCCCCCCCCTGCAAATAGACCGCTGTTCCACCGGCCTTGATAAACGCTGCGAGTTCGCCGAAACGCTTCTCCTGCTCGGGCGTTTTCGCTTCGGTCCGCGAGACAAACACGGGAAGGAAACGCTCGGTCATCGCGTTGAATTCCTCAAACGCGATCCCCTCATCTCTCAAAAAGGGCTTAAGCGAATTGCTCGGGTCAAGTACCGCGATGCGCCTCTCAGGAACAGCCCTCTGCTCGGCAGAAAAGATGTCGAAGCTGTACTCGTTGTCGGTAATTGGCGAGCCGTCATCGGCCGTGATTTCCGCCTTTACCGCATACCTCCCTTTCAGCGACTTTGTATCGAATCTCTCGCTGAAAAGCTCCGAGATACCCGATATCATATCGGCTTTGATAGTCCTGGTGAAAACGACTCTGCCGTCACCGGCGGCGACCTCCACCTTCAGGTTGCCTTTAATTGCATCCATCTCGTTAACGCCGGTGATCTCGATCTTCGTTCCGCGCTCGGCATAAACATTGCGCGGACGAACGCGGATCGAAATGATGCGCGGTTGGTTTGCGGCTTTGGTGCCTTCATACACGTAGGTCTTCGGATTGCGGAACAGGTCCAGCAGTCCCGCACCGAGGATCCAGTCACCCGCGGTCAGGGCGTGAATGCAGTAGCCTTGAACATCGCGGTTGCAGCGCACCGCTTCGATCATGCGCCTGTTCGCAATGCCGTGGATCTGCTGCTGGTCGAGACAGAACTTTTTGAGATCGGGATAAATCTTGTCGAACCCGCTCTCTTTCAATGCCTGCCTTTGTTCATCGGCGAGGCGGCGATGGTACACCGTGGGCGGCGCGATGGGATTGCCGACTTCGGCAAAGCGTTTGTTGTTATCCTCGAGGTCGGGCAGACTTCCGTAACCCAATTCGGAAAAGAATGTCATCCGCCCCGGAATCACATTTCTTCCAGGTAATCTGCCCCGCAGTCCCATCTCCCGCATCTCTTCATGAGTTGTGCCGCCGGACAGTATCAGTTTCTGGTAGACCTCCTCGTTGATTCGCGGTCCGGGATAGTCGTGAATATCGTTGAACTTGGTGGGTTTGGACTCGTAGGGCAGAAACATGTTCGCGCCCTGCGCCCACCCGCCCGACTCGTCCAGGATCAATCGCGTCGGATCGAGCTCCCGGGCGAGCATTGACATTGGATGAAGCAACCGCATCAGCACAGGGCGTTTCAACTCGTTGAACAGTTCCCACTGCACCACGCAGGCGCGGTTTCGGTCGCGCAGGATGCTTTCGCGCACCTCGTTCTCGACCCACCCCGGGAGGCGCGCCGATTCCACCGGGAAATCCATACATTCAACTGCCAGAGAGCCCACGGTCAGCACACCCATCTCGTCGCACAAATCGAGCCACATCGGCGGCGGCGGTTTGCGCCATGGGCGGATCATGTTGAATCCCGCGTCTTTCGCGAGTTGAATTTCACGGTTCGCCATTTCGCGGCTGTCGGGGTACGCCAGCTTCACCGGATACAACCCCTCGAAGAAGGTGGCTTTCAGATACATGGGTTTGCCATTCAGATAGAACTTCTTGTCGCGAATGGTGAATTCACGCATCCCGAACCGGGCATTCCATCGGTCGGAAACCGTGCCGGCGTACGCCACGCTCACATCGGCACGGTAAAGGTGGGGATTGTCCGGCGACCAGTAGACCGCATCGGGGATATTCAGCGTCCAGCTTTGCCTGTTCGAGCCAGGCTTCAGATTCAATGTCTTGTTCATCTGTGCAACGACCTGACCAGGCCGGCTAGCGGAGCGGACGGCAATTTCGACTTGGGCGGGGGTGTTTTGCTCTCCCGTATGCGCCAGCTCCAGGTGGAACGTCACGGTGTTGTCGGAAACTTTCGGTTCAATGAAAACGTCTTTGACGTACACCGTACCGGTTGCGACCAGCCGAACGGACTGCCAGATGCCGCCGGCAATCGCGCCGCGCCATTGTGGGGTTTCCATCGGCCCCATGCCGTCCACATGCTTATCCTGCAGCAGGATCGGGCCGACCACGCGCAGGGTCAGCGTGTTTTCCTCGCCCGGTTTGATCAGGCTGTCGACGCGAAACTCGAACGGCGTGAAACCGCCCTCGTGAACCCCCACGGCCTGGTCGTTGATCCAGACTTCGGACAGGAAGTTCACCGCGTCAAAACGCAGTTGGATGACCTTCCCTCCCCAGCTTTCCGGAACCTTGAACGTGTGACGGTAGAATGCGACACCTTCATAATCTTTCTCAATCAGCTCCCAGCAGTTCGGCACAGCGATATCCCTCTGCTGCTCCTGCGGGAAATTCTTATGGACCCATTCGTTGTCTCTTCCTTCATTATTGGCGTCAAAGACGATCTGCCACGTCCCATCGAGCGACTGTACCTGCCTGCCCTCGGCGATTCCAATGTTTGGAAAAAACAGAGCTGTAGCAGATAGCAGTAAGAGCATTCCGTTCTTCACATCGATCATTTTTTTGTTCCTTTCGCCACGTGCTCCAGCAAGCGGGTTGTAAGTTTGCCGACAAGTTCCGCATTTTCCGGCCGTTTCGCCAGGTTGGTGTTTTCATCGGGATCGGTTTTCAAATCATAGAGTTCCACTCCGTAGGGCTCGCTATGCGGATTCCGATAATCCACCCAGCGCACCAGTCGGTAACGATCCGTGCGCATCGCGTAGCCCATCAGATGGTTTTCATACAGTGCCTTGTTGTAGCGGGCGGGATTCTCCTCCGCCATCCGCTGCTCGATCTCCTCGATCAGCGGACCGAAGAAGGTCGTGCGCATGGCATCCGGAAGTGGATTGGCCGCCCATTCGCGTAAGGCCGGGCACGGGAACTGGCTGAAAACGGCTTTCTTCCAGGGTTGGCTGGCTTTGTCCAGCAAAGGGGCAAAGCTTCGCCCCTCCAGATGCTTCGGCAGGGGCAGATCTGCCAATTCACTTAGCGTAGGGTACATATCCACCAGTTCCACCAACGCATCGCTGGCAACATTACGCGCCGCCCGGCCGGGCGCCGAAACGATCAGAGGCACTCGAGTCGCGATCTCATAATTCGTGGCCTTACCCCAGATGCCATGCTCGCCCAAATGCCAGCCGTGATCGCCCCAGAGCATAATGACCGTGTTTTCACGCAGGCCCAAGGCGTCCAACTCATCAAGAATCTTCCCGATCTGGGCATCCACATAGCTGACGCAAGCCAGATAGGCATGGATCAGCTTACGGGCTTGCTCATCGCTAATATCGCCCTTCTTCGGAACACCCTTGCGGGTGCGAAGCTCGAAAGAGGCATGCAGCCCCATCGAAGGCGCGTCCTTCGGCGCAAACGGATTGTCCGCCAGCTTGATATCCGCCGGATCATAGAGATCCCAGTATTTTCTTGGCGCGATGAAAGGCAGATGCGGCTTTTCAAAACCCACGGCGAGAAAGAAGGGTTTATGCTTCAACTCCCGTAGCGTAGCGATGGCGCGGTCGGTAAAATAGCCATCGTTGTACATGTTATCAGCCACATCGGCCGCCTCGTAGGCAGGGCCGCTTCCCAGGCTGTAGACAAACTCCTCGCCGTATTGGACAATAACCTCTTCCCGCCGCCGCTTCAAATACTCGCGCGTTTCCGGCAACTGGTAGCCCATCATGGGCAGCGGCTTCGGCCGCGGTGGGGAAGCTGCCTTCCGGTTCCAGGAGAATTCATCATCGGTCCTCACATGGAATATCTTCCCAATGTACGCCGTCTCATACCCGTGGTTGCCGAAATGCTGGGGCAGCGTCACCACGTTGGGCACCGTATCCCTGATATAGGTATTGTTCTCCACCACCCCAGTGCTGTCCGGGCGCATCCCGGTCAGCAGACTGGCGCGCGAGGGGCCGCAAATCGCTTCCTGGCAATAGGCGCGATTGAAACGCACACCTTCCTTAGCGAGGCGGTCGATATTCGGGCTATGGACAATCTTCTCCCCGTAACAGCCCAGCTCGGGGCGCAGGTCATCTACGGCGATAAACAAAACGTTATGTTTGTTTTTGCCGGCGTGGGCGACGGAGACACCTAGGCCGGCCGCCAACCATCCCGCCCCCAAAGCAGCAATAAAATCACGACGTGAAATTGCCATGTTCAGATTTCCTTTAAATTCAATGCCGTCTTGAACAAAGTTAAAGTCTCAGACATTTTTCCTGTATCTTCTTTCTTCTGCCTTCTTTATTGATCAGCATCATCGATATTTTTGCATGTTTTATCATAGGAGCCTGTCCGAGTAATGCTTGAACGACCTTCAGGTGATATTGTAATCGCACGGAAGGCAATAGAAAAGGATGTATTTTTTGGAGGCTCACGGATGATTAAGTTCTATCGGCCCTGGAATCCCAATCAACAATGGCTTCTCCCGCCTGTTGAAATTGTTCAAGGTTCAGAATGTCATGACGGCTTAATGATAGGGCAGCAGACGCCTGTTTTCCCACAACGATGAGTCCCACTTTGATAGAGAAGCACGTTGTTCCCGCCTTGAGGTTATGCACCGGATAGCGGAACGGGAAGTCATACGACCATGTACACTCAACCGCAATATAGATAAAGATATCGAAGCCCTGCTCCCTAAAGCCCTCGACAGGGATCCGGATAGACGATATGCCTCTGCTGCAGGACTAACCGAGAACATAGACAATTATCTAAAGGGTGAACCGTTAGCCCAGCGTCACTCAGGCGGAGGCCTCCGCAAAGACAACCGGGGCCTATACCAAACTAATCAGTACAGGCCCCAGATTGCATTCAGTCCAACTTAGTCCAAATGGCGGAGCATGCCCTAAGGAGTAATTGTCGGCCTACACAGCCGGACGTCGTCGATATACATCTGGCCGGTGCCGCCCGGCAGAGTTGTATTGCCGCGGGTGCCGAAGCCAATACTGATACTGTTGACGTTGCTCAGGTTCACGCCCAGATCGGCGAAGGCCTGCAGCGGGATCATCCACTGCGTCCATCGGTCGGTCTGGACCGCGTTCGGATTATCCTGATAGACGACCGCCGTGCCGTTGAGAGCTACATACATCCGCTCGGCGGCATTCGCTGACTTGCCCCTGAACCACAGCGACAATTGCGTGACGCCCTGCGCCGTCCAGTTGCGCCCGGTGGTTAAGGTCATGGTTGCTTCCGAGTATTTGAAATTGTTGTCGTACGTTAACGGCATCGACTGGACGCCGCCATGAATGATAATGCGCTCGGTGATGGGAACATCCAGGTTGCCGACGACAGCGCCGTTGGTCGTAGTGCCGAAACCGTCGATCCACGTCAGATAGATCCTGTTGCTTCCCGGCTCACCCTCGTTGAGATCATTGTAGGCCTCAAAATCATCCACGAGAAGGAAATCGCCTGTCGTGAAGCTCCAGAGAGGCCCTGTCCAGGGGCTGTTGGGATTGACATTGTTGACCTCGTCCACGCGCCAGTAGTACGTGCTGTCCCAGGCCAGCAGGCCGGGATCATAGCTCTCGGTTCCCAATGCCCTGGCGCCTTTGTATTCGGGTGAGGCAGTATTGGCCTTGCGCACGGCCTCTTTGTCCATGCCGAAGTAAAGTTGGTGTGAGGCAGCATCGTCTCCCGGCGTCCAGCTTAGAATCACGTTCATCTCGGCGCTGCCGGCG
>DATKWR010000609.1:0-3371 GCA_035529475.1 Sedimentisphaerales bacterium
TGCTTAACTCAGGGAGCACGCTTTGACAAGTGAATAGAGAGCAATCGGCGAAGGGTGCGGGTTTGGGAACCAGTATGTTCCGGTCGGCCCGCACCGGCCGAAGTCGTCTGCGATTGCCCTGTAGCTCAGGCTGGTAGAGCGATGGGCTGGAAACCCAGAGATCACGTAGAACTCAGGCCCTGTCCTGGTGGGGCAGGGATGGGTTCGGGTTCAAATCCCGTCAGGGTCCGACAGGCGAAATCGTTGGGGCCGGTGACAAGACTATCGGCTACTCCAAGCGTCCCCGGCCCCGTGAGTCACTCCCTCCGCAAGCTCAGGCCGCGGCAGGTGCAGGTTGCGGCCTGAGTATTTTTTGCTGAGTACGGATTATTAGCGTTCGGGGGGCTGGTTTACGCCGTGGCCGGCCCCCTCTTATGACAGAAGCGAAGCACAATGACACCGACAGAAACCAGTTTGTTTGATGCCCCGGCGCGAACGACAGGCAAATTCCAAGAGGAATTCGAGGCGTTCGACGCCGCCAACCCGGACGTATGGCGCGAGTTCCGGGAGATGGCGCTGCGCCTGATCAAAACAGGTTGGAAGCACTACGGCGCAAAGAGCATCATCGAGGCGATCCGGTTTCATCGGGACATTCTCAAAGGGGAAGGCGAGCAGTGGAAGATCAACAACAACACTGCGTATTATGCCCGCAAGTTTATGGACATTTACCTGGAATATGAGGGCTTTTTCGAGACGCGGGGAATCAAAAATTAAAACGCGAAAGGGGGTTCATTATGAGTACGAACTATTACATCGTGGAATCGAAGGTGGGATTGAGAGGGGAACTGGCGAGCTACCATGTGGCGGCGAAGGACGCTGCCGACGCAATCTACGAGGCGGCGAAGACGTACTCCAAGGCGGTGTTCAACGCGAGCGGGCCGTTTCTGGTCGGATTCAGGAGGGCACGCGCCGCACAGCAGGCGTTCATTGCGAACGTCGTCTCCGTCGTGAAGGCGATGCCGGATGCGGCGGCCTCGACTGTGAGGGGGGCGGTATGCGAATCCTGACTGCACTGTTTTGGATGATTGTGGCCGTCTTCTCATGGCCGATGGCGAAAAAAGAAATGGAGGCTGAAGATGGACGATAAAATTAAATTGCCAGTCCGGTCGGACTGGAAGGAAACCCAGGTCTGGTATCACTTGATTGACGCCGAAAACAAACTAATCGCCCTCGTAACAAGCGAACAGAAAAAGGACCAGATAGTCTCTGCCCTGAACAACACCCAAGCCGAGCAGGCCAAGCGCATCGAGGAGCTTGAGCAGGCGTGTGAGGTAGTTATTCGTAATATCGACGCTGACGCAGTAACGGCGGGTTGGGCCAGCAATTATTTGAAGAAGTGGCTCGGCAAGGAGCACCCCACAACCAACAACCAATCAAAAGCTAATGCGAAAGGAGAACCTAATCATGGCGACCACTAAAAGAACAAAAACAAAGGCCGCGAATGTGATGCGGCGAATCGCACTGACGGACCTATCGTGCGAGAACTTCAAAGGACTGAAACGCTACCACGCCATTTTTGACGGCAACAATGCGGTTGTCAAGGCTGCGAATGGCGTGGGAAAGACCACCCTTTACGATCTGTTCCTGTGGGTTGTGTTCGGCAAGGACTCCACGGGGAGAAAAGACTTCGGCGTTCGGCCCATAGAGACCGACCCCGACAGCCCGAACTACGGCGAGGCCATCAAGGGACTCGTCCTGGCCGGACAGGTGGGCCTGCGAATCGACGGCGAGAACCATGTTTTGCGCAAGGAACACCACGAGAAGGTGACGAAAGGCCAGCTCCGCGGCTACGAAACCCTCTGCTGGATTGACGAGGTACCCAAGAAGGTCGGCGAGTACCAGGCTGCAATCGAGGCAATCATGCCGGAAGACGCCTTCAAAACACTCACGGACTTAGCCTTTTTCACGACCAAGATGCACTGGACGGATCGACGAACGGTGCTTCTGGAAGTGGCAGGCGAGGCAGGGACGCCGGCAGGATTCGACGCCCTGCTCGCCGTTTTGAACGGCAGAACCCTCGAGGAATACGAAAAGGTACTCCGGGACCGCAAGAAACTGTACGCTAAAGAGCGGGATGAAATCAACCCGAGAATCGACGAACTGAACCGCAACCTGACCGAAGGCGGTGATGACAAGCCGGAACTGACGCAGAGGCGGAAGCTCATCAACGGCACGCTGGCGGAAATAGAGACCGAGAGAAAGACGTTGGTGGACGCAGAGGCAGACCGCCAACAGATAATCGACCACGTGCATGCCCTGCTCATGCAGCAGGCGAGACGTGAGGCCGAGCTAAAGAGCGACACGAGCGCCCTGCGTGAGCTGCTGGATGAGAAGGCGAAGCTGGTGACGGAACAGGCGGGTCGCAAACGAGAACTGGCCGAGATCGGGGGTGAAGTCGCACAGGCGAAGGTACAGGTTGGCGCGGCAAAGAACGAACTCTCGCAGTTGCAGTTGACACGCACATCGCTGCAGGACGAGTACACAACCGCCAGCGAGAAGCCGTTGAACGCGACCTGTTATGCGTGCGGTCAGAAGTTGCCAGCCGCGAAGGTCAAAGAAATCGAGGCCAAGCGTCAGGCCGAACTCACCGACATCATCAAACGTGGCAACGCCATCCAGATTACGATTGGAGCGCGTCAGGCGGACTTGCTGGACTTGCTGGACGCGCAGAAGAAGCTGTGTGAACGCGAAGCGGAGTTCGCCGCTGAAGTAAAAGCAGCCGAGGCTGCTAAGAACGCACGCATCACCAAAATCGACAAGGCCATTGAGAACAAGCCGAAGGCCGACCCCAAAAAAGACAAAAAGTGGCAGGAGATCGCCTCGGAAATCAAAAGGGCCGAGGCGGCGATAGGTGAATCGGTCTCGGACCAGTTGCAGGCACTTGAAGAACGACGCGCGGCTGCGATGGCGGACATCGAGGATCTGACGAAGGCGCTGGCCCAGGTGGACCGTGCAAAGGAAGACAAGGCGAGAATCGAGGAGTTGGCGAACAGGGAGAAGGAACTCGCACAACTCGTCGCCGACACCGAGAAGGAGCTGGCCGAGATCGACCGCTACACAGTCGCTCAGTCGGAACTCATAGAGGCAAACGTCAATGACCTGTTCCGGTACGTGGAATTCAAGATGTTCGATGTGCAGCTCAACGAGGGAATCCGTGAGACGTGTGAGGCGACCTACTACGGCGTTCCGTTCGCGGACCTGAGTACGGGACAGCAGATTCTTTGCGGGGTGGACATCGTGAACGTACTCAGTAAGCACTACGGGTTCACGGCGCCACTGTTCATCGACCATACGGAATCAATTACTCTGCCGATTGAGGCCGTGGCGCAGAC
>DATKWR010000610.1:0-3120 GCA_035529475.1 Sedimentisphaerales bacterium
CGAGTTCGTGCTGGCCCATCCCAATATCGCCGCGGCCCAGGCGTATCACAATTCCGGCGGCTTGATCCTGCGGACTCCGGGCTCCGAAGGCGGTCCAGTGCATGACCAGGACGAAAGGGTGTTGCAACTGATCGCGGAGCGCGGCGAGAAGACACTGCCTTTCTACCGTTCGATGATTCTCTGGAAGGACCTCTACACGGCCTGGGGAAGCGAGCTCGATTGGCTCTATGGCGGACGCGGCATTCTTGCCTTCACAAACGAGTTGTGGACGTCTAAGAATCTGTATAAAACCGCGAGTTCTCCTTCGGACGAGCAGGAGGCTGAATTCATCAAGTATGTGCTGATGGGCGACGGGTTTGTTCCGTGGCAGCAGTACAATCATCCGACCTACGGCACGATTGAAATCGGCGGCGAAAAAAAGGAGTGGGGCCGTGTGCCGCCTTCGTTTTTGCTTGAGGAAGAGCTGCACCGCAATATGGCTTTTACGCTCTATCACGCCGATATGATGCCGTTGCTGGAAATCCGCGAGGTGAAGATCGAGAAGCTCGGCGATGGCCTGTTCAAGATTTGGGTCACTATCGAAAACCAGCGACTGATCCCGACCAGAACGGCTCAAGATGTGGATCATCACATCAGTCCGCCGGACGTGGTTTCCATCGAGGGTGACGGCCTTCGCGTCCTCTCCGGCGGGCAGGTGATGGACCAATACTTCAAGCGCGTGCAAGCCGTCAAACGCCGTCCCGAGCGAGTGGAATTGGATGCGATTGACGGCATGAGCGCCGCCCGCGTCCAGTTCGTCGTCGAGGGAAAAGGCCAGTTTACCATCACCGTCGATTCCGCCAAAGCCGGCCTGCTCAGGAAAAGCCAGTTACTACCTTCCTCGAACTGAGCGGTTCCTGCTGTCATGCTGAGCGAAGCGAAGCACCCGGCCTTCGCGCGGATAGTACCCTCGCACCGGCGGGCAGCACTGATCCGAGACCCGGATTCTTCACTCCACTGCGTTCCGGTCAGAATGACACCCTTTAACATTGTCTTGAGGGACAGCGGTGGACCTGCGCTGAGCAAAGTCGGAGGGGTCTGACTGGATTTCTTGATGCTGGATGCTCGATGAACTGGTGCCCTGCCGAGCCCCCCGGGGATTCGTCCGCCATACGTTGGGCGGATTTACCGCCTTGCGGCCAGGAGCCTGTCCATCAAGGTGGTAGCGCCCCCATGCTGAATATCGCAGACCCCCATTGACGAAATGGCATGTTTTGACTATTCTGTTCCTCATAGTATCTCCGCGCGCGCGGGAATGGTAATTATCGTTTTTCTCAAGAGAGACTTTGGAATGCTCAAAAGAACGCATCATTGTGGTCAGCTTCGGCTGGAAGACGCCGGCAGGAAAGTGGCCCTGGCGGGATGGGTCCATTCCTATCGCGACCACGGCAACCTGGTCTTTATCGACCTTCGCGACAGGGAAGGTCTGACTCAAATCGTTTTCGACCCTGAAAATCAGCCCGAAGCCCACAAGCTGGCCCGGACGCTTCGCTGCGAGTGGGTGATGGCTGTTGCAGGAATGGTCGAGCCGCGAGGCGAGGGGATGGCGAATCCGAAGCTGGCGACGGGCGAAATCGAGGTCGCGGTGGAACGGCTGGAGATTCTCAATACGGCCAAGACCCCGCCGTTTGAAATCGACAGCGCCGAGAAAACGGGCGAAGAGCTTCGTCTGACCAACCGCTATATTGACCTTCGCCGGCCCGAGATGCAAAGCAAGCTGCGGACCCGTCACAAGGTCACGATGATCGTGCGGGATTACTTCGACAAGCTGGGCTTCTGGGAAATCGAGACCCCGATGTTAGCCAAGAGCACGCCGGAAGGGGCAAGAGATTTTCTCGTGCCCAGCAGGCTGGTCAGGAACTGCTTCTACGCGCTGCCGCAGTCGCCGCAGCTCTTCAAGCAGATTCTGATGGTCAGCGGCATCGACAAGTACTTCCAGATCGTGCGGTGCTTCCGCGATGAAGACCCTCGCGCCGACCGGCAGGCCGAGTTTACGCAGATCGACGTCGAGATGAGCTTCGTCAACAGTGACGACGTCATCGCCGTCCATTCGAGCATGGTGGCACGAGTCTGGAAGCGAATCCTGGATATCGACGTGCCGATGCCGATCCGGCGAATAACTTACAGCGAAGCGATGGCGAACTACGGGACCGACAGGCCCGACCTGCGGTTCGATGTGAAGCTCAAGGACATTTCTGACTTAGCCAGGCAGAGCACGTTTGCGGTCTTCACGTCCACCGTTGAAAAGGGCGGTATCGTCAAGGGCCTGTGCGCCCCGGGCGGCGACAAATATTCCAGAAGCGACATCGAAAAGACCCTCGCCGGCGTGGTGAGCGACTTTGGCGGCAAAGGACTGGCCTGGGCCAAGGTCAAGGCCGAAGACGGCAAGCTTTCGCTGCTCGGCGGCTTTGCCAAGTTCTTCAGCCCCGAGTTGCAGCAGCAGCTTATCGAGCGCTTCGAGGCCAAGAGTGGCGATTTGCTCCTGATTGTGGCCGACACCGAAGCGGCCGCGAACAAGGCCCTGGCTCCGCTGCGGTGCAGGCTCGCCCGCGATCTGAAGCTCTACGACAAGGGCCGGTTCGAATTCGTGTGGGTGGTGGACTTCCCGTTGTTCGAGTGGAACGAGGGCGAAAAGCGATACGATTCGCTGCACCATCCGTTTACGTCCCCCGTTGAAGAGGATTTGGGCAAGCTCGAGACGGACCCGGGCCACATTCGTTCCCAGGCATACGATATCGTCGTCAACGGCTCCGAGATCGGCGGCGGCAGCATTCGTATCCACAACCCGAAGGTACAGCAGAAGGTCTTCGACCTGCTCAATATCTCCAGAGAGCAGGCCGGGCTGCGATTTGGTTTTTTCCTGAAGGCCCTCGAATACGGCGCGCCTCCGCACGGCGGAATCGCGTTCGGCCTGGACAGGATGGTTATGCTGCTGACCGGCACGGACAATATTCGAGACGTCATTGCCTTTCCGAAAACCCAGCGGGGCCAGTGTCTGTTGACCGATGCACCGAGCGAAGTGGACCAGAAACAGCTTGACGAGCTCAACCTGCGAGCACAGAGGCACTCGCACATAATCGA
>DATKWR010000611.1:0-5389 GCA_035529475.1 Sedimentisphaerales bacterium
AAAGAAAGGCTTGTCTTTGTTCTTTCTGATGAACTGCAAGGCTTCGGCGGCGATGAGGTCGTGCGAATATTGCGCCCGCTCGACGGCCACTCCCGCCCCATCGGGCCTCGGCTCGGCCACCTTGTTGCCGACCAGGGGCACCCGTTCCTCGTTGCGGAACAAGAACTCCGGATAGTAATTGTGGGCGTGCCTTTGGCATAGATAGCCGAAGAAGAAATCGAAGCCCTGTTTGTTCGGGATGCCGGTGCTGCCCGGCCCGCCCAAGCCCCACTTGCCGCACAAGGCGGTCGTATAGCCCGCCTTTTTCAGCAGCCTCGGAATCGTCGTGGTATCGGGCCGTAGAGGCAACTGTCCCATCGGCTGAATCTCCCGGTTGCCCCTGACGTAGGTATGGCCCGTGTGCACGCCGGTCATCAGAGAGCATCGCGAAGGCGCGCATACGGTGCTGCCCGCGTAGTGGTCGGTGAATCGCATCCCCTCGGCGGCCATTCGGTCGATGTTCGGCGTTTGAATCTTTTGCTGCCCGTAGCAGCCCAGGTCGCCATACCCGAGGTCGTCGGCCAACACAAATATGATGTTGGGTTTGTTTTTTGACGAGCCGAACATGTGCGCCGGCAGCATACCTTTGCAGCCCGACAGAGAAATTGCGGCCGTACCGCCAAATACCGACCCTTCGACTACGCTCAGGGCATGTTTCAAAAAGTTTCGCCTGTTCGTGTAATGAGACATAGATTCAACCTTCAACTTTCAATGACCAATTGTCAATTTTGTCAGGCTGTGTCGCGGGCGTCCCGCCCGCGATCCGAAGGCGGGATGCCTTCGGCACATCACACCAGAGCTTCATACATCCGGCGGATGCTGTCAATGATATAATCGTTGATTCGCCCGGTGTACTTGGCGCCGACGCGGACCTGGACGAAACGGTCGAAGACCTCGAGCGTCGGGCGGCAACAGTCGCGTCCGTATTCGATCTTCTTGCCCGCCGGGCTGCTGAACGAAGGCCAGTCGGGATGCCGGGTCCGCTTATTGATGACCGATTCCTGGATGGGCAGCAGGACCGACCCGGTCAGCGTCGAGGCCGGGACTTTCCGGTTTCGCAGCTCCCGGATGCAGCGGTCGCGCATCGCTTTGTCGTTCATCTCGAAATAGACGCCGTACCCGATGTCCCCTTCGGGGTCGGGACGACGGCGCAGCCGAATGCCGTCGAGATTCCTGATGCCGTCGTAGATGACCCGCGCGTTGCCTCGCAGTTGGGCGAGCATGGTATCGAGCTTGGCCAATTGCGCGCCGAGCACGGCGCCGGTAAACTCGCTCATCCGGAAATTCTCCCCCGCGAAGGTCTGCACCTGACTGGGTCCGGCCCTATCCAGAAAGAGCTGGTGTATCGTGCCCATGTTGTGGAAGCGCGCGGCGCGCTCGTAGATGAGCGGGTCGTTCGTGACAACGGCGCCGCCTTCGCCCGAGGTGATCATCTTGTTGAGCTGGAAACTGTAAATGCCCACGTTGCCGATGGAGCCGAGCTTCTTTCCCTTGTACGAGCCACCGACGCACTGCGCGCAATCTTCCAGGACGGCTATGCCCCGCTTGCGAGCAGTGGCCATAATCGGCTCCATGTCACAAGGCCCGCCGAGCAGATGAACGGCGATGACGGCCTTCGTGCGGTCCGTAATTTTGCGCTCGAAGTCTTTCGGGTCGATGTTCAACGTGGCGTCGATGTCGGCAAAGACCGGTAGCGCCCCCGCGTGGACCACGCACGTGTAATCCGACCACCACGTATAAGCGGGGACAATGACCTCGTCGCCCGGCCCGATACCCAGGCCCGCCACGGCGCAATCCAGCGCTGCGGTTCCCGATGTCACGCCCAGCGCCATGCGCGTGCCCATATACTCGGCGAATCGCTCCTCGAAATGCTGCACCTTCATGGGCGTGCCCGGTCCCCAGTATCGAAAGGGCGATCCCGATTCCAGAACCTCCATCAGCGCCCGCTCTTCCGCTTCGTCGAAGAACTGCGGTCCGATGTATCCTGGATTGATATCCGGCGCATCGAGAGGTTTGGAAGTTTCCTGCCCCACGAGCCTTCCTGCACCCGAACCGATCCCCGCAGCGGACAGGGCGATGCAGCTTCCGGTCAGGAAAGCGCGGCGGGTGAGATTCTCCATTGTTCCCTTGTTTCGGCTTCGCCCTCGGCGGGACCCCATGAGATTTGGCGCCTTCATGTTCGGCCTCCTGAACTTGACGTATTGTGGTGATTGGCAATCGTTTGTAGTGACGCCGTAAGGCGTTACCTTTAAATGCCCTTACGGGCACACTACTAACACCATAGCTCAAGTCGTCCCTAAAGTCCAGCGATTCACCAACATGAATTGATTTTTGCGTTTCTATACCCGCGATTGACAAACCCGAACCCACTGGTACAGTAAGTTGACAGGAGTTCAGGTTCGCCCGATACGGATGCGATTCCGGCGGGCGATATGATGCACGTTCTTATGAGTTGGGGAACATGGAAATGAAAAAATCAATGTTTCACTTCATGGTCTTATCTGTGCTTCTGGTCGCTGCCCAGTTCGACCCGCTAACCGCGGCTGAAACGACAACCGGCGACTGGATTTCTTTGTTTGACGGAACGCTGGACGACTGGAAAGCGGGCGAGAACAGCGAAACCTTCAGGGTGCAGGACGGCGTGATCGTGGCCAACGGCCGGCGCAGTCATTTGTTCTACGTCGGCCCCGTCGCCAACCACAACTTTAAGAACTTCGAGCTTAAGGCCGAGGTCAAGACCGCCCCGGGGACCAATTCAGGCATCTATTTTCACACCGCCTTCCAGCAGGCCGGCTGGCCCAAGAAAGGCTACGAGGTCCAGATCAACAACACCCACCGCGGCAGCGGAAACTATCGCGAGCTCAAGAAAACCGGCAGCCTCTACTCGGTGCGCAGTATATTCAAGTCGCCGGTCAAGGACGATGAATGGTTCACGATGCACGTCAGGGTCGAAGGCCGGCGTATTCAAATCAGGCTCAACGATCTGCTCGTTGTCGATTACATCGAGCCGGACGAGCCCGTTCGCAAAACCGAATACGCAGGCAGCGTCCTCTCGCAAGGCACGTTCGCCCTCCAGGGACACGACCCGAACAGCAAGGTTTGTTTCAGAAACCTTTTCGTCAGGCTCCTGCCCGATGCGCCAAGGCCCAAAGACAATCGCCCCCGCTCGGAGATTAACTACCAGAAAGAGATCTCGACTCTCAGCGCAGCTTACTTTCCTCTTGTCGATCTCCACGTGCATCTCAAAGGCGGATTGACGATCGAGCAGGCCCTTGAGAAATCCAGGCAAACCGGTATCACGTACGGCATCGCCCAGAACTGCGGCCTCGGCTTTCCCGTCACGGATGACGAGGGCCTGCGGAATTTCATCAAATCGCTTGAAGGCAAGCCCGTTTTTGTCGGGATGCAGGCCGAGGGCCGGGAGTGGGTCAATCTCTTCTCGCCCAAAGCTATCGCTCAATGCGATTACGTTTTTACCGACGCGATGACGTTTACCGACGAGCAGGGCAGGCGAACCCGGCTCTGGATGCCGGCGGAGGTCCACATCGACGACAAGCAGCAATTCATGGAGATGCTCGTTGGCAAGATCGTGACGATTCTGAGCACCGAGCCGATCGATATCTACGTCAATCCGACGTTCTTGCCCGAGGTGATCGCCGCCGAGTACGACACCCTCTGGACGCGCGAGCGGATGCAGCGGGTGATCCGCGCCGCCGTCGAGAACAAGGTCGCTATCGAGATTAACTCTCGCTATCGTATTCCGAGCCCCGGGTTCATCAAGCTCGCCAAGGAGATGGGCTGCAAATTCACGTTCGGCACCAACAACGGCGCCGCCGAGCTCGGCACGTGTGAGTATTCGCGACGGATGGTCGCCGAATGCGGCCTGACCAAGGATGATATGTTTGCCCCCGAGCCAAAAGGGCAATGAACAAGTGAATTAGCAAGTTGCCCAGGGCAGGTACACGGGCCTGCCCGCTACCTCTACCGGCTACGTGTAGCCGGCGGATTCTGCGCTCTGTGCTTTCAATCGCACGATGTACTGCCGCTGGACCTGCCCGAAAACACCGATGGTGATCCGCATGATCTTGATTTCCACCGCATCGCTTTCGTGGATCTTCTCCATTTCCAGTGAGAGTTCCGTGACGTTGCGCACTGTCGAGCGGTTGATCTCCAGGATCAGGTCTCCTGCAAGCAGGCCGGCATCGCGGGCGATCCCCCTTCGCGGCACATCGGTGATGATCAGGATGGGATAGGCGCTCTGAAAATCGAACTTTCGCGCAACCGACTCGGTCAGCTCGGAGACTTCCATCTGGAAGAATTCGCTCACGAGCTTTCGTCCGTCCGGCAGCGGCCTGGGCTGCATCGTCAATTTGACGGTCCGGCTCTCGATGGCGGCGCCGGTTGGCCGGACGTATGTCACCTCTATCGGCTCGCCGGCTTCTTTATTCATCATCTTGACGTAGAAGTCGATGATGCTGGTGAGCGTGTGGCCGTCGATTTCAACGACGATGTCCCCGGCTTCGATACCCTCCCGGTCGGCCGGGCTTGCCTTGCTTACCGAGTCCACGACCAGCCCGGTGAGCCCGCCGACCGTGGTCATCCTGCCCACCGTCAGGCCCAGCCGCACCCGGCGAAGTTTCTCCGGCATGAGCATGTGACTGAGATTGTCGGTCAACGTATCGACGGGTATGGCGAAGCCGATGTTCTGGGCCTCGGCCCGAATGGCAGTGTTGACGCCGATGAGCTCGCCGTTGACGTTCAGCAGCGGGCCGCCGCTGTTACCCGGATTGATAGACGCGTCCGTTTGAATCAGACCGCGCAGCCAGAAGCCTTCGACAACCTCGATGTCCCTGCCCACCGCGCTGATGACCCCGCTGGTGACCGTGTTGGCGTAGCCGTAGGGATTGCCGATGGCGATGACGGTCTCGCCGATCATCAGGTCGTTACTTCGTCCGAACCGGACGCAGGGCAGCTTCTTCTCGGCCGAGACGGTCAGGACGGCCAGGTCCTTGCTGTCGTCGGTGCTCACGACCGTTGCGAGCAGCTCGTTGCCGTCACTGAAGACGACCTTGATTTCCCGCACGTCCTTGACCACGTGTGCGTTGGTGACGATGTAGCCGTCTTCGTGAACGACCATACCGGACCCCAGCACGGCCACCCTTGCCCGAAACCTGCGCCCCCAGAGATCGAACGTGTCCGGTACATCGAAGCCGCCCCAGGCGGACCTCGAAAGCGGCCGCTCGCCGGATATGTTGACCACCGCTTCATGCGTGTCCTGATAGACCTTCACGACCGGCGTGCGCCTGTCAAAGACTTGTGGCGTGGGGCTCTGCCCCACCACGTCGGATTG
>DATKWR010000612.1:0-23010 GCA_035529475.1 Sedimentisphaerales bacterium
ATGAAAGCCAAGCGAGCCCTGCGGATCGTTGCCATTTCGCTGGCCGTGTGTGTCGTGCTCGGGAGCACCGCGCTCGGGGCAATTCTCTGGCGGATTCACCGGTCCGTTCAGGGTTGCTGTGCTCTTGCCCAGCAGTCACACCCGAAGCCGGGAGACGATGCCACGGCACTCATTAGCTACATGAATTCCGGACAGCACACCCTTCGAGAGAGAAACCTTGCAGTCTGGACGCTGGGACGTCTGGGCAACCGCAAGGCTCTGTCTGCCCTGGAAGCCGTGTACACAGGCGAGCTCTGTGAGCACGACACGTTTCTCTGTCAGTACGAGTTGGAGAAAGCAATCAAGCTCTGCGGTGGAACACCCGACCCTCCCAGGAAAACACAGCATTGATTCGTCGAAACATTGAGGGAATTAGAAAGGGAATTAAACGTGCCATTGGTGTCAGGTACTTTTTTGTGACGCGCCTTCGCCTGCCCAAGCCCCCTCCAACTGGCAGGAAATCGCCTACAAGTACGATGTCTTAGGCCGGCGCACCGAAAAGAAGGTCGATGGCTACAGCACCCGGTACGTCTATGCCTGTGGTGAGCCTTTCGAATCCAACGGCCCCCACGTGCTCGGCGAATACGACGGCAATCCACAGGACGGCTTAGCCGCAACAACCTGCTGCGCAAATACATCTACGGCCCCGGCATCGACCAGCCCGTCTGCATGATCGAGGTCGCCGTCGAGGATGCCAACCACCCGAATCCGTCTCTGTTCGCGGGAGGGCTCGAATAGGTCCCTCGGCTGCGCTCGGGACGCCTGTGAGCGCAGGGCCGAAGCGGACCGCGTTCTCGGCGGTTTTCAATACTGAGAAGCAGGTTGTTGAAGAATTTTCAGCATGGGCATATAATTGCCGTGACCAATGGCTTTGTCAGTGCCTTTAGTGGATAGGGCGGAGGCATCGCCCCGGTAGTGAGTATTCGGTGGGCGAAACGAGAGGGGCAGAGCCGGTATTTAGAGCAACAGTGGGAGCGCAAGACTGGCTATGAACAGGCGGCTGCGAAATGCCCTGAAAGGACTCACGGTCGCGGACGGCGACCGCCGCAGAAGGGCCATGGAACCTTTCGTCAGGGCGACCTTTGACATGTTCATAAGGTATCTGTACCGCTATCTCGGCAACGAAGTAGAGTGCGAGGATGTCCTGGAAGACGTTTATGCGGATATCTGGGAGAACGCGGAACGTTTGCGTCACGTGGCCACCGAGAGAGAGTTGCTGCGAACCGTCTATATGTACTACATGCGCAAGCACCTGCGGGAAGTTTATAGAAGGATGAATCGTCACTTGTATCTGCCGCAGAAGGACCTGGAGAACCTGACCGCTCCGGAGCTGGGCATCCTTGAGACGATGTCGCAGATCGAGATGGAGCAGGTTCTTCACCGGGCGATGGGCAGACTCAAGGCCCGGGAGCGAAGGGCCGTCGAGCTCTGGATGGAAGGGTACTCCAGCAGGGCGATTGCCAATGAGCTGCGGACGACGGTCGGAGCGGTTAAGATGCTTAAATTTCGAACGACGTTGAAACTCAAGAGCATGCTGAACGAGTATTGCGACAATGGTTGAGCAGTACCTTTTGTAAAGGAGCGAGAACCATGGCTGATATAAACCGGACCATTCAGGAATTATTGAGTGACTACGCCGGGGCATTGCGGGACGGCTGCGTGCCGGTTTTTCTCAAATCACTGACGCGCCAGGAGGGCCAGACGATAGGCTCTTCCGGCGAGTTCTGGGACGCCACCGAGGTTGTACGGGTTCTCAACGGCGTCGGATTCGCAGGTAAGGCCGCGACGGCGGACGTGGGCCTGTTCACGTCCCGCGTCGATGCCAATATTGTGTCTCGTCTGAAGAAGCCAAAGACCTCGTCCAGACCCCGACGTACGACCGAGGGAAGGTCACAAACCGCGCCGCGCCGGACTGAGGAAACAGTATGATTCTGGACTGCTACCAGTGCTCGTCGTGTTACTTCGAGGACAGAGAGCCGTCCTCAAGGATAGACCCGGCGACGATTTCGACACCTCAGGAGAAGATGGTCTTCAGGAACGTGCTGGTGATATTTGTCTGCATCGAATCATACGACGACAAGCAGGAGCTGAAACAGGCGGCCGACGAATTCGAGTCGCTCTCGGACATGATAGGCAAGAGGCCGATTGTGCTCTGTCCGAACGTTCATCTTTCCATCGACAAAGCCCCGGAAAAACAGGCCGTGTGGATGATTGCGGAACTGGAGAGAATGCTGGTGGCCCGCGGCTACGACGTGCATTGCCTGTCTTTCGGCTATCACAAGCGCTATGGGATGGAATGCAACGGCAACGTCGGCAGCGTCGTGGGCCGCAGATTCTACGGCTCCGAGCAGAAGCAGTTTCTCCGGCTGCTGACCCGGCTTGGCGTCTGCCCGCCGGAATCCATGCCGGACGACATGCCCGCCTGGGCGAAACCGCTCACCGAGCGGCGATTGAAGGTTCTCGGCAGCCGACAGGAAACCTACAAGGCCGCCAAGCAAATGCTCCAGGACCAGCTCGACGCCACGGGTGACAGCGAGCTTTGGACGTGCATGTTGTTCGAGGGCGAACGCCAGCCCGTGGACGACTATCTCAGTGCTCTGTACGAGATCATCGAGGACTATCGCGACGTTCGAATACACCGTGCGATGAATCTGAGTGTCCCCGGCTTTTCCAACGCGGCGCGGCACTTGTTTCGCAAGTATCCCGAAGCCATCGCGTCGGGCCGGCTTCGGATTTACAACAGCCAGGTTTCCGATATCGAGTTCCTGTTGACCCGGGCCGCCGTGCTGCTGGCCTTTCCGCAGATACCCCGAAAGGCCGGCTCGCACGCGGGAGAAATATCCTTCGGAATCTGCTGCAAAGATGACGACTTCGCGAAAAACCTGATTCAGTGGTACCGTACCTTCCTGGTCGATGCGCGATTCGGCTGGATTCGGACGGAGGCCGAGCTGAACGCAACGATTAGTGAGATGGAAGAAGAAGCGTTCCGGAACGAGTCGGGCCAGCCCGACGACGAAAGGTAATGCGCGGGAAGCGTCAAGGGACGGGAAGGCCGCTGAGGTCCCATTCCGCGAGATGCCGGCGTGATGGGGCAGCCTGTAAAGGGATCAGATAGGATTGGACATTGTGGATACGGTCTTGTCTGTGGGTATTGTCTTTGCCTATGGGGCATTATTGACCCTCGTGGCCGTGCGCGCGCGGGCTGCGCGCGAGTTCGAAGAGTTCTCCCTGGCCAGACGCGCCCTTCCGCTGGCGCTGGTCTTCGGGAGTCTTGCGGCCACCTTTGTAGGGCCTGTTTTTACCATCGGGTTCGTCGGGCGCGGTTTCAGGAGCGGGTTCCTCTTTCTCGGCATCGGTCTGGCATACGCGATACAGAACATCGTGGTGGGGCTGCTCATTGCCCCGCGCCTTCGGTCCCTCAAGAACTGTCACACTCTGGGTGACGCCATCGGCCAGAAGTACGACCGAAAGTGCCACGTCGTTGCCGGCATTATTTCCGTGGGTCTGTGCGCCGGGTTCGCCGCGGTCATGGCCAAGGCCGGCGGGGACGTGCTGCACGACTTCTTTGGACTTCCGCACTGGTCAAGCGTTTTCATTGTGGTCGCCGTGACCGCCCTCTACACGACGTTCGGAGGATTGCGGGCGAGCGTTATTACCGATGCTTTTCAATTCACCGCGTTCGCTATCCTCTTGCCTCTTGCATTGTTGTTTGTCATGGTCTTCTCGGGCCACACGAGTGATGGACAGGGCGTGGCGGCGGCGTTTGCCCAGCAAGCCTCCGCCGCCACCGCGCACGGGCTGAGTTCCACCTCGACTCTTGAGATTGTGGGCCTTGTGGCGGCTTTCCTCTTGGGAGAAACCCTCATCCCTCCCTACGCAAACAGGGCCCTGGCGTCCGCAACAACGCAGGTCTCGCGAAACGGTTTCATCCTGGCGGGCGTGTTCAGCGCGTTCTGGTTCATGGTGATGATCTCGCTTGGCATTGCGGCCAGAAGTATCATCCCGGCCGACACCGGCGAGGACCTCGTGCTGCTGAACCTGGTCAAATCCACCATGCCGGCCAGCGGCTATGCCCTCTTGCTGGTCGTGCTGGTCTCGGTGGTCATGTCGAGCCTCGATTCTCTGCTGAACGCCGGGGCGGTGGCGTTTACCGAGGATATCATCAAGCCGTTTGTCGAGCTTGCGAACGGGGCGGCCCTGAACATTGGCCGGGCGGCGACGATCGCCATCGCCTTGATCGCCGCGGCCGGCGCGGTGGCCGTTGACAGCATCATAGACGGCCTCCTGATCTGCTATGCAATATGGGCACCGGCGATCCTGCCGGCTCTTATGATCGGCCTCTGGATCAAACGTCCTCGACCGCTGGCCGGAATCCTCTCAATGGGTGTTGGCTCAATGGTAGCGGTGACGCTGTGGGTCATCTTCAAGTTCATCATAGACTGGAAGGCTGAGACGGGGATATCCCGTATTATCATTCCCGCCCTTGCAGCGGCACTGTTCGCATACCTTGTGGGGCACTGGCTCGACGCTTGGCTTCGGTCTGAATCGAGGTGAAAAATGAATTCACTCGTAGTTGCCTTTGTGGTTATCGCCGCGTTGTTCGTCATTGCCAGCGGTATTTGGGTTGCCGCTGCGCTGATTGCCGTCACATCCAGGCGCCGCGCCGCTCGCAAATAAGAACCGAGTATTCAATTGCCGCAGGAACATTTCTCGGGTATAATCCATATCCGGTTACAGTCGCAACGGCTGACGGTCGGCTGTTGCGCACGGCCGGGATGAAGTGAACACTATGGAGGTCTAACGATGACTGCACTGCACAGGATGCCCTACGGCAAAACCAAAACAAGCTGGATGGCCGCGATGATGTTTCTGAGCCTGGCGCTGGCGGCTCCCGCTTCGTCCACGGAACGTGACCAGGCAAGAGAAATCCTGGACAAGACGGGCGTCAAAGGCGGTCTGATCGTTCACGTCGGCTGCGGCGACGGGAAGCTCACCGCCGCGCTGCACGCGAACGACAGTTACTTAGTCCAGGGCCTGGACACCGATCCGGGCAACGTGGAACGGGCACGCGAGCATATCCGCTCGCTCGGTTTGTACGGTAAGGTTTCCGTTGACCTCTGGAGCGGCGGGTATCTGCCGTATATCGACAACCTTGCGAACCTCGTGGTCGCAGAGAACCGCAACGATATTCCCATCGAGGAAGTCGTGCGCGTTCTGGTTCCCGAGGGCGTCGCTTACACCAGGGAGGGCGACGGATGGACAAAGACGCTGAAGATTCGGCCCCGGGAGATGGACGAGTGGACGCATTTCCTTCACGACGCCGGTAATAATCCCGTGGCCCACGATCTTCTTGTCGGCCCGCCTCGCCGGTACCAATGGGTCGGCAGCCCTCGCTGGTCGAGGCATCACGATCACATGGCCAGCATGAGCGCGCTGGTCTCTACCGGAGGCCGCTTGTTCTATATCATGGATGAAGGCCCGAGGGAATCGATCCAATTGCCGGCCGACTGGTATCTCGTCGGGCGCGATGCGTTTAACGGCACCGTGCTGTGGAAGCGGCCGATGGCTTCCTGGAACACGCACAAATGGCCCTTGAAAAGCGGCCCGGCCCAGGTGACACGGCGTCTCGTGGCCGTGGACGATAAGGTCTATGTGACCCTCGCGCTGGATGCCCCGGTGACGTCGCTCGATGCGGCCACCGGAAGAACAATCCGCACCTACGGGGGCACCGCCAACACCGAAGAGCTGATCGTTTCAGACGGTGTGATTTTCGCCATGGCCAACGACGCTCCCTCGAAGTGGCCCGAGTATCGGCAGGAATTCCCTTACGTTTGGAGCAATTCCAATCACGCCAACAAAGATTGGCCCTGGGACGAGCAGCAGCGACACGTCGTTGCCGTGGCGGCGGATTCCGGCAAAGTCCTGTGGAAACATGATGCACCGGTGGCCCCGATGACACTCGCGGCGGATTCGCAGGGTGTGTACTTTCACGACGGACAGAAACTCGTTTGCCTCGATCGCAAGAGCGGCGAGCCGGCGTGGCAATCCGAGCCGATTGGACGTCGAGATCCTATTCCCGCCTGCTTCGGGCCGCGACTGGTGGTCTGGAAGGACGTGGTCGTATTTGCCGGCGGCGACCGATCCATGACGGCGGTCTCAGCCACGACGGGCAAGTCCCTCTGGACGGCAGGACACCCGCGCTCAGGGCACCAATCACCCGAGGACCTGCTCATCGTCAACGACCTCGTGTGGTCGGGCGCCATCGCCAACGGCTCAGACTCGGGCATCTTCAAGGGACTCGATTTGCACACGGGCCAGATCAAGAAAGACTTTCCGCCCGATGTGGACGCTTATTGGTTTCATCATCGGTGCTATCCGGCCAAGGCCACGGACCAATACCTGTTGACTTCGCGAACGGGCATCGAGTTTATCGACCCGCAGACCGAGAACTGGCAGATCCATCACTGGGTCCGCGGCGGATGCGTCTATGGCATTATGCCCTGTAACGGCCTGGTCTATGCGCCGCCCCACTCGTGCGGCTGCTATCTGCAATCGAAGCTCAACGGATTCAACGCCCTGGCGCCGGAGTACGAGGCTCGTGCAATTCCCAGGCAAGTCCCGGACCGGGAAAGATTCCAGCGCGGGCCGGCTTACGAGCAAGTGCGCGATGCGAAATACGAAGCGCCGGATACCCGCGAGTGGCCGACCTATCGTAGCGACGCCGCTCGCAGCGGTTGTACGAACGCGGCCCTTCCAGCCAAATTGAAACCCGCCTGGCAGGCGGACCTGGGCGGCAAGCTCAGCAGCGCGGTTGTCGCGGACGGCAAGCTCTTTGTCGCGTCCGTCGATGCGCATTGCGTGCATGCTCTCGACGCCGGATCGGGAAAGCGTCTCTGGAGCTACACTACAGGCGGACGCGTGGACAGCCCCCCGACGATCTGGAAAGGGAGGGTCCTGTTCGGCTCGGCCGACGGCTGGGTCTATTGTCTGAGGGCCTCGGACGGCGCGCTCGCATGGCGGTTCCGCGCTGCGCCGGCGGACCTGCAAATGACGGCGTACGAGCAGGTCGAGTCGGTCTGGCCCGTCCACGGCAGCGTGCTCGTACAGGATGGCGCCCTCTATTGCGTCGCGGGGCGGTCGATGTTTCTGGACGGCGGCCTTCACATGCTCAAGCTCAACCCGCAAACCGGTGCCAAGCTCGCGGAAACGATTCTGGACGACCGCGACCCGGAAAGCGGCAAGAATCTGCAAACCCAGATGAAAAACCTTACGCTGCCGGTGGCGCTGCCCGACATCTTGTCCAGCGACGGACGCTCCATTTATATGCGGGGCCAGCAATTCGACCTCGAGGGCGTTCGCCGGCAGATCGCGCCCATAGCTGCTGACGATCAGACCGGCGAAGGGGCGCACCTGTTCTGCCAGATAGGTTTTCTGGACGATTCGTGGTTCTTCCGGTCGTATTGGATTTACGGTCGGGGCATGGGCGGCGGCTACGGCAGTTGGTTCCAGGCCGGGCGCATGGCCCCTTCCGGGCGGATCATGGTGTTTGATGACGATTCCGTCTATGGCTACGCCCGCAAGCCGGAATATATGGTGAACGCCTCGGTTCTGGAGTACCATCTCTACGCCGCCGACAAGCAAGTCAGCCCGGAATCGATCCAGCGCGTCAGGCGGGGCAACGGTCCCATTGACGCCAAATCCAAAAACAAAAACGCCAACTCCTCGGATTGGCAGGTCCGGCAGGGCTTCGACGCAAAATCGCTCTGGGCCGCCGATACTCGCTGGTCACAGGAGAAAGTGCCTCTGCTGGTCCGTGCAATGGTTCTGGCGGACGGGAAGCTGTACACGGCGGGTCCTCCGGTCCTGGCGGATGAGAAGGCGGCCTTCTATGAGCCGGATGCGCCGGCCAACCGCGAGGCCCTGGCCGAGCAGGAAGCTGCCTGGGAAGGCAAGAAAGGCGGCTTTTTGAGGGTCCTCTCGGCCTCGGACGCCGAGTTACTCGCCGAGTACAAGCTCGAATCCGTGCCCGTTTGGGACGGCATGGCGGCGGCAAACGGCCGGCTGTATATGGCCACGATTGACGGCAAAGTAGTTTGTTTTGACAAACAATAAGGCATGTGATAGCGTAGGAAGGAAGAGCAAAAGTCAAAGTGCAAGATTAAAGAAGTCGTCCAGGCTCGTCGGGACTCCACAATTCTGATTCTTGGTATTTGATTTTTGCATTTCTAATGGAAAGACAGAATGGAAGGACAGACATGAAACTCTTCCGGATTGCAGTTGCGACGTTGGTATTCTTCGTTCTTTTGCAGGGGGCGGTGCATGCCTGCTCGGTGCCGGTTTTTCGCTACGCCATGGAGCGCTGGGCGCCGGACTACTACGAGGGCGTTTTGGTCCAAAAAGGTGCGATGGCGCCGGACGACGCAGCCGGCGCCCTCCTGCAGGGTGAGACGGCCGAGATGCTGAACTTGCGTCTTTCCAGGATGGATCTCGCCTCGGCCGCGGAAGAAGAGATCAAAGGGCTTCTGGGCGAGCAGGTTCCGGAGAAACTGCCGGCCCTGGCTCTTTGGTACCCGTGGCTAAAAGGCCGGACCGCACCGTTTTGGGTGGGCGAATTCACGCCGGCAATGGTGTCGGAGCTCATCCAATCACCCAAGCGAAAGGAATTGGCGAAGCGCCTTACCGAGGGCCAGTCGGGCGTCTGGGTTCTGGTGGAGTCCGGCGACGCCGCCAAGGACAAGGCGGCTCTGCAATTGCTCAACCAGGAGCTCGAGACGGCCACCCAGGAGTTGACCGAAATGCTGCCGTCACTCGCCGATGAGATTGAGATGCCGGGGCTTTCATTTGAATTCTCCGTTTTGCCTGTTTCCCGGTCGGATCCCAACGAGCGATTCCTGCTGGCCATGCTGTTGCACAGCGAACCGGACCTGGAGAACTACGCGGGCGAGCCGATCCTGTTCCCCGTATTCGGGCGGGGAAGGGCCCTTTACGCACTGGTCGGGGAGGGCATCAACACGGACAACATTCGGGAGTCCGTCGGCTTTCTCACGGGCCCTTGCGGCTGCGAAGTCAAAATGCTGAACCCGGGCGTGGATTTGCTCATGGCCGTCGATTGGGACGCCGCCGTGATGCAGTTCTACGAAGAATTCTATGAGACACAACAAACACCCATGGAGCTGACGAGCGTTTTTCCCACGGAACCGGAGCAAGCAAGCGTGATCGCGCAGGAGGCAGAGATAGAGAATAGCCCGGAGCCCGCCGGGGCCGAAGCCGGCGGACAAGAGACGCGAGCGTTTCCATCGCTCGGCGTCATAGGGACGGCGGCCTTGTCGCTGGGAGGGATCGTGCTCATCGTGGCTCTGGGGACGTTGGCCGTGAGCCGGCGGCGAAAGGAACATCCGTGACGATTTGGAACTTGTTAGTCCGCGAGATCCTGCATCGCAAATTGAATTTCGCCCTTGGCGTGCTCTCGGTCGTGGTCGCCAGCGGCTCGCTTGTGGGGGCCGTTACGCTGTTGCGCATTCACGACGTCCATACGAACCAGTTGCTCGAAGCTAAACAGGCCGAGATGACGCAGCAGATGGGCCAACTCCAGGACGACACGCGAAAGGCGATGCTCAAGCTCGGCTTCAACGTCGTGATTCTCCCGAAAGACCAGAATCTGAACGACTGGTACGCGGACGATTACGCCTCGAAGTACATGCCCGAAGATTACGTGGACCGGCTGGCGAACGCGAAGGTCGTGACGGTTCGCCATTTTCTTCCCAGCCTCCAGCAGAAGATCGAGTGGCCCGAACGCAAGCGAACGATTATCCTGGTCGGGGCCCGCGGGGAGGTTCCCAATTTGCACAAGAGCCCCGTACAACCTCTGGTGCAGCCTGTGCCGCCCGGGACGATAAGTCTGGGCCACGAGCTGCATCGAAGCATGGGCGTCAAGGAAGGCGATCAGGTCGAGCTGATGGGCCGCACGTTCACGGTTCACGCCTGCCACAAGGAGCGCGGCAACAAAGATGATATCACCGCCTGGATCTACCTGGCCGAGGCCCAGGAGCTGCTGAATAAACCGCAGCAGATCAACGCGATCCTGGCGCTGGAGTGCCTGTGTGTCGGCGAGGAGGGACTGGCTCTGATACGCGCAGAAATCGAAACAATTCTGCCGGGCACGCAAGTCATTGAACGAGGCTCGGAGGTCATCGCGCGGGCGGAGGCCCGCATCAAAGTCCAGGAGCAGGCCCGGGCCTCGATCCAGCAGGAAAAAGACGCCCGGGAGAATCTGAGGCAAGTTCGTGAGCGGTTCGCGTCTATACTGACCCCCGTGGTCGTCACGGCTTGCGCGATATGGATCGCCATCCTCGGATTCACAAACGTCCGGGCACGACGGGAGGAAATCGGTATTCTTCGCGCGCTCGGGGTTCGCAGCCGGCACATCCTGGTTATGTTTCTGTCACGGCACGTCCTGGTCGGCGCGCTGGGCGGGGCGCTGGGATTCGCGGCCGGCGCTCTGTCAGCTGCTTACTTCGGCGCCGCCCGCGAGGGCACGTCGTTGAGTATGGTTGATATGGGCCTTTCCTGGGTGGGGTTGCTTGTGCTCTCCGTCGCAGGGGCGGCGGCCCTGGCCGTCATCGCCGGCTGGATTCCGACCATGGTGGCAATACGCCAGGACCCGGCGGATGTCCTGCGAGAGGAGTAAAGAAGATCAAGAATCAAAGTGCAAAATGTAAAATTGATAAAGTCATCCCGGCGAGCCGGGACTCGTCAATTTTGATTTTTCATATTCTATATTTGATTTCTCGTTGCTAAAGAATGCTCGAATTCAAGAACGTCAGTAAGTGGTTCTCCGTAAAAAGTTCTAAGGACAATGGAATCGGAGGCAAGGTCACGGCCCTCAAAGAGGTTGCGTTTTCCGTCCGGCCGGGCGAGCTTCTGGCCGTGCGAGGCCCGAGCGGCTGCGGAAAGACCACACTGCTGTTGACCGCGGGCGGCCTGCTGCGCCCCAGTGCCGGGCAGATCACCGTGGCCGGTCAAGACCCTTACGAACTGGATCC
The DNA here is from genome assembly GCA_035529475.1 of Sedimentisphaerales bacterium. Lineage (GTDB taxonomy): Bacteria > Planctomycetota > Phycisphaerae > Sedimentisphaerales > Anaerobacaceae. The sequence goes on from DATKWR010000612.1 coordinate 11,082, forward strand.
CGAGCAGCGCTGTCAACTTCGCGCCCGGATGATCGGGTTTGTATTTCAGCAGTTCAGCCTGATTCCCTACTTAACGGTTCGTCAGAACATCCTGGCCGCCTCACTGGCCTTGCCGGGAAAAAAGGCCCCCGAGAAAGCCAACTCGCTCATCGACCGTTTCGGGCTGGCCGACCGCGCCGATCACGTGCCGGCCCAGCTCAGCACCGGGGAGAGACAGCGCACGGCGCTTGCCCGCGCACTGCTGAATGAGCCGAAGATCATCCTGGCGGACGAGCCGACCGGAAACCTGGACGAAGACAACGCCCAGACGGTATTCGGCACCCTCAGTCAATACGTCAGTGACGGCGGCTGCGTGCTGCTGGTCACTCACGACGCCCGGGCGGCCGCACACGCTACGCGTACTATTCAAATGAGCCGGGGGCAGGTCCTCGGCTAATCGAATAAGTCCGTGCACGGACCAATACCTGGAAGGCTTCTGCAGAAGCGGCTAAATCGGATGTAAATAAGAGTGCAAGAACAAAGTCGAATGACTCAGCCTGTCCCATCGCATGAAGCGCTTATGGCCCGGTTTCAGGCCCGGCTTGACTTCGATGCCTTCGAGCAAATCGTTTCTTCCTATATGAGTCCCGCTCTGGCTGTGGCCCGGCAGATTCTTTCGGATCGCGATCTCGCGGAAGATGCCGTTCAGGAGTCCTTCCTTCGGGTGATTCGCAAGCGGGATCAGTACATTCCAGGCAACTCGTTTCCGCGCTGGTTCTATGCTATCGTTCGGAATGTGTGTGTAGATATGTTGCGTCGGCGAGCTCGGCAGAAAGAGCTTATAGAGGAAATGGCTGCCCGCAACGAACCGAATACCCCACGGACTGACGCATTGGACATCCGGAATATGCTGAACGTTCTGGCCGGTGGCGAGCGCGACGTGCTGGAGCTGCGAGTTGTCCACGGTTTAGGATTCCGTGATGTCGGGGCCGCCCTTGGCATTTCCGAGGAAGCGGCCAAGAAACGCGCTCAACGTGCTTTGAGGCGGCTGCGCGCGGCAGTTTGGGATTCGGAAAGTTCCCTAAGCAAATCGCCCGTGCTGTTTTGAATTTCACCCGTTCCGTGTCTTGGGAGCCGCCAAACGCCCGCTTGCGCGTTTGGGGCCCCGCCCAGGCAATTTTTTTGCAGGCATGTCCCCAAATCGCTCCGTGAAACGTATTGGATGTTGATGAGAGCCGAACGTCTATGAACTGCGCAGAAGTCAATGAGAACATCGAATTGTTTGTCCTTGGTGGACTGCCCAAATCGCACCGGACCGCGATGAAGGCACACCTGGCAAGCTGCCCGGCCTGTGCTGCTACTGAAGCTGAGTATCGCCTGCTGGTTACGCAGATCAAGCGCGCTTCCCAGCCGGATCCGTTGAGACTCGATTTCGTGCGTACGGTTCGTTCGGCCATTGCGGCGGAGATCCGGACGGCCGCCCTTCGCACGCGAATGCGCCGAATCGCCATAACTGCTTCAGCGGCAGCATGTTTACTGTTCGCCTCGCTAATCTGGCACGTATGGATTTGGGACCCTGCTCCACGGGACTCCTCTTCCGGGAGCAAGCGGGGACCGGTCGTCACAAAAGACCCTTCCAGGCAATCGCTCGACGAAGCTGTATCCGCTCCTGGTGAACCCTCTATTCTGCAAGTCTGGCAACATCGAGGCGCCCTCTCGGTATCCGGGTCGATGGCCGATGGAGTTGTGGTTCGCGGGCAAAACATGTATCTCTTGAAGCAGTACGGCCGGCAGGCCCATATAGCGGCACTCGATACAAAGACCGGCGCGCAAAATTGGCTATCGGAGATTCAGGGCTGCGGTCACATTCTGGCAGACGATTCACGCGTCTATTGCCTGACGCCGAGCGGGGCCGGGGAATTTGACCTGGTTGCACTCAATGCCGCCGACGGCAAAACTCTATGGAAATATCCGCAGCAGTGCCCGGACCCGCTGCGCAGTCCGTGTCGGCCGGCGCTGCTGCCCACGGGCCACATCTGCTGGACCACCAATACGACCGTTCACATGCTTGCCAGCGCTAATGGGAAACCACTTTGGACACATTCGATTCCTGATGGCGGTTTGCTGTCCGCGCCGGTATTAGTGAATAACGACGTCTATGTCGCGAACGCCGGCGGGCTCTATTGCTTGAATATTGCAACAGGTGACGAGTCCTGGAGATTGGCGTATGGCGACGTTATATCCGGGCCGGGCCGACCGTTGTTGGCTGCGGCAGACGCGGAGATCTACGCCTCGTTGAGCCTCGGCCTGGGTGCCAGCCGGTTGATCTGTATCGAACGGACCGCGCGCCAAATACTCTGGTCCAGGGACGTCGCTCATGTTACTCACCTGTATGCTATCGGCGATATGCTCTATCTGCGAGATCAAAACGTCCACGCGCTGGATGGAACGACGGGACAGTTGCTTTGGACCTGCCCGGCCGCAGGGTGTAACCCGGTGACGTATGCAGAGGGGCTGGCCTATTTTGTCGATTCACGTGACCAGGGACGCCTGGTCGCTTTGAACAGGTACACCGGTTGTAAAGTATGGGAGTTGGCCGGGATGAAGTCCTGCAACGCGTTCATCAAGATTGACAGCACCGGCTACGTTAAGACCCATGACGGTGTCGTCCACGCGATTGTCTTTAAGGGATAGCCAGAGTTGTGAATTAGGATTGTCTTTATTATGAAATCGTCTCAGAAATTTTTCCTGGTTTTATTGGCACTATCTTTTTGTGGGGCGTGCAGTGTCAGCCGCGGGCCCTTGCCGTTGCGTTCGGGGCAGCAATATACCCGGCAAGATGCTCTTGCTATGATAAAGACCAGCCGTGGGGGGCTTGCGCCCGTATATGCTCCTTTGGCTGAACAAATTGCCGCAGATGTCGATTTGGGGGAGAAAGAAGGGATCGGGATTGACCTGGGAAGCGGCCCGGGCACGCTTATCATAGAATTGTGCAAACGTACACAGCTTCATTGGATAAACGCGGATATCAATCCGCGTAATTTTGCTTATTTTTTTGAGCAGGCCGAAAAACACGGCTTTGGGTGCCGCGTCAGCGCCATCATGGCCGATGCCCATTCTCTTCCTTTCCACGATGACTATGCTGACTTCATTGTGTCCAGAGGTTCTTTTCATTTCTGGGAGGACAAAGTGCAGGCGTTCCGTGAGATTTATCGCGTACTCAAGCCGGGGGCGTCAGCTTACATCGGACGCGGCTTTTCAAGGAATCTGCCGGTTGAAACCGCAAGAGAAATCCGGGCCGGACAAGGCGCAAAAATGAAATATGATGTTGAAGAGACCGCAGCCGAACTGCGCAGCATCATGAATGAACTGCGGATCGAGAAATACCGCATCCACAGACCAAAACCGCCGGGCAGCGAAGAAGTCAACTACGGCATTTGGATCGAGTTTCACAAACCCTCGTGCGCAGAAGTGGACAAGAAGATCTGACATGGTCAAGAAAAACAGAGAGATCCCTCGCTTGGGGGCAGGCTTTACCTTAATCGAGTTGCTGGTGGTCATCGCCATAATTGGCCTGTTGATGGGGATCCTGGTTCCTGCTCTGCACAAAGTCCGGTATCGAGTTCATGAGACAACTTGTCTGAGCAACCTCAGGCAGATAAGCCTGGCGTTGATTATATACGCCAATGACGACAGCAGACAATGGTACCCGTTTGAGCCGACCGAGCACAATCCGCACCCAGCCTTACTGCAAAGGCTTAACGCATACAATGATGGAACTTTGATGGAAGCTTTTTATTGTCCACAGGCCAGATTCATGGAGCAGTGTGCAAATGATCCTAACGGGGGCGTACCCGCCGCGGGCGTGGACTCAGTCATCGACACCCCCGAAAACCGCCAGTCGGGTAACGTCACGTACATATATTGGAGCTTCCGAGCAAATAAACCCGGGCCGAACGACGGAACGTGGCGAGATCCTTGCCATTTCCTGCCGCGGCAGCTAACCTTGCAGGGTATGGAAGCGCACAGCGATTGGCTGGGCAAGAGCAGCAATGTTGCTTCTCAGAACCAGCGGTTTAGCCAGTGTGTCAAAGCGGCGCCGGCGGAAATTTGGGTCGTCTGTGATTTTTTCCGCAAACAAGGGGTCTTCCCCCATGGCCGCAAGGGCGGCGCCACAGAAGGCGGGGTCAATGTGAACTTCTTGGACGGCCATGTGGGCCGAGTTTATAGAAATCCTCACCTTAGCTATCGTTGACCGGCGCAGATACGAACGTACTATCACATAATGAACGGAGCGCAAGTATGGAAAATAGGAGCCGATGTAGATGCACACATGAGATGCTTTTGCTTGTGTTTCTGCTCGGGGCATTCGGGCCGCTTGTCTTAGACGGTTGTGCCAGGAAGCAGCCCAACGATGACAAAGGGGAATTGGTCGTCTTGTGCGGCAGCTCCTTTGTGCCGCCGGTCGAGCAGTTGTGTTCGGAATTCAAGGCCCAGGCAGGTGTTGAAATGGTCACCACCGTCGGGGGTAGCGAGGACCTTTTGCCCCACGTCAAGGCCCGCATGAAGGGCGATATCTTTATTACCCACGATCCCTACCTTGACTACACCCGCGATGCCAACGCCCTGGCGGATCACGTCGAGGTGGGCTTTGTGGCTCCGGTTCTGGTCGTGCAGAAGGGCAATCCGCAGGGCATCAAGAGCATTGAGGACCTCGCGCGGCCCGGCCTGAAGGTCGCCCTGACCGATCCGCAATACTCCACCTGCGGCGAAATGGTCTTTGACCTTCTGGACAAGAAAAACATCAAAGACGCCGTGATGAAGAACGTTGAGAACCGTCTGACCAAGGGACACAGTAACATCGGCACCTTTCTCAAGACCCAGGCGATTGACGCGGGCATCATGTGGAATGGCGTCGCACATACCTTCAAAGACAGCGTGGACATTGTCAAGACGCCTTATGAGTACGATGAAGAAACCCGGGTGTATATCATGGCTCTGAGCTATAGCAAAGAGCCTGAATTGCTCAAGCAGTTCGTTGAGTTTGCCCGGAAAAGAGGACCCGAGGTTTTCGCCGAGCATGGTTATGTGAAATAGCCTGCCCGATGCTTGCCCCGTAATGAGAATTGAGTCGAAGAATGAAGAATCTTGTATTGTTTATAAGTATCCTCAGTGCGGTCTTACTATTGGGCTGTGACGGCAAAACGCCGGATGAATCTGACGCCGGGACCAGGGAATTGCTTCTCTATTGCGGCGCCGGCATTCGGCCGCCGGTAGAGCAAATGGCCGAGGCGTTCGAGCGCGAGCATGGCGTGAAAATCGTCACGGACTATGCCGGCAGCGAGGTGCTCCTGTCGAAGATAAAGCTGGTCCGGCGGGGCGACCTCTACATGCCCGGCGACAAATACTACGTCGATCAGGCCGCCGAGGAAGGTATGATTCTCTCTCAGAAGTCGGCCTGCTACTTCGTGCCGACCATTCTGGTCAAAAAGGGCAATCCCAGGAATATCGTCGGATTGGAGGATTTGCTCCAGCCGGGTCTGAAGCTCGGGGTCGGGGACGCCAAAGCCTGCGCCATCGGCAGAACCACCAAGCAGATTTTCGACAAGAACAATATCGCCTGGGAGGACGTGGAAAAGAACCTGGTCTTTCAGTCGCTGACCGTCAACGAGCTGGGGATGCAAATTCAGGCCGGCTCGCTCGATGCCGTCATTGTCTGGGATGCGATTGCCCGATACTTCAGTGAGTATGGCAACCGAATCCCAATCCCGCGTGAAAACAATGTGATCTCTACCATCGATATCGGAGTGCTCAAGTTCACCAAAAACAGAGAACTGGCCGAGCAATTCGTGGAATTTATCACCTCGCAGCGCGGCGGTGATATCTTCAGAAAACACAATTACACTGTTGAATTGCCGAACTAAAGGGTCCGCTTGCCAAAGTATTTAAATGAACTTCTGCAAAACTCTTATATTTAAATGAAGGGATTCTTACATGAAGCGTACAGTGGCGGTTATTACATCACTGATTGTGTTCGCCGGTGGATGCTCGGCCACGAGCCAGACGAAGTATGCGGCTATATACGGCAGCGGCTCAAGGACACTTGTCGTGGCAACAGGCAGCCCAGGGGAACTGGGGTTGCTCAAAGCACTCGGGGAGGCATTCGCTGACAAGGCTGAGACGAGGGTGCTATGGTACAACGCTGGCTCCGGGGAATCGCTCGAACTTCTCCATAGAAAAGAGGTCGATGTGGTGATGGTGCACGCGCCACAGGCCGAACAAATCGCAGTTGGCCAGGGCTGGGCAGTGAAGCGCACGCTGGTCGGTTCCAACGAGTTCTACATTGTGGGTCCAGCCGATGATCCGGCGGGGGTACGGTCAGCGAGCACGGCCGCACAAGCGTACCGAAAGATCGCGGAACGGAAAGCCAAGTTCCTTTCTCGGGCGGACGATTCCGGTACGCACAAGAGGGAAATGGCCATCTGGCGGCAAGCGGGAATCGACCCGGAAGGGCTATGGTATATTCCGACTCACGAGTTCATGATGGCCACGCTACTCCGGGCCAATGCTCAGAACGGCTACTTCATGACCGACAACAGCACCTGGATTGTCGGGAAAAAGAACACGCCCCATCTGCGCCTGCTTTTCAAAGGCGACCCCGTGCTCGTGAATGTTTACCACGCACTATGCCAGCCGGTGGGTGCAACGCCTGGAGCGGAAATAGCTGGAGAGTTCGTGGGTTTCCTGGCCTCGGAAGAGGCGCAGCAGATAATCCGGACCTACGGAATCGAAGAATATGGCCAGCCACTCTATCGGGACGCCAAAGAGTCCAGGCAGTTCGAATGAGCGTGATGCCCTACGCAACCCAAAAAGGGGGCATTTCAACCTAATAGGCCGTGTTAACCAATATGGTAACTGTGTTGGAGGAGTAAACAATGGCGCTGACGAGATTATGCTTCTATTACGGAGCTCTTGTGGTGCTTGCTGTCTGCCACATCACTCACGCGGCGCTCGTGGTCGTGCAAACGACCGCGACAGCCGATACGTTCGTGCGACAGAATGCGCTGGACGAGAACTTGGGAACCAAAGGCGCGTTATCAGTCTGTGGTTCCGCCGCCGGTAACGCGTCGGGCGACATCGTAGGACTAACGGATAGCTTTATGCAATTCAACCTCGCCTCGGAAGTCGCATCCCTGGATGTGGAGTTCGGACCGCAGAACTGGACGATTCGCGATATTTCCCTGCAGGTCGTCGAAGAAACAACACCCGGCCACCCCCGCTTCGGCCAGGGTCGAGGCCGGTTTGAGATTCGCTGGATCGCTGCCGATGAGTGGTCGGAGACGGAGCTGACGTGGAACACCAAGGACAACTATCTGAACGACGGCAATGACGTTTCGGTCGGAACATTTAGCAACCTGTATTATGGAGACGCATATTTTCCCATCCAGCGGTTCACTCTGAGCCTGCCCGAGGCGCTGGCCAATGACATTCGCGGCGGTGACAATGTCAGTTTCTATCTGACCGCGTCAGACCCATCCATCGGATTCACGTTCAACTCCAAGGACATTACCGGGACCCGCCCCCGCCCCTACCTGGAGATTGTCGCCATCGTGTATGACGAAGCAGATCTCAACCATGATGGTTGTGTCAACTTTTTGGACTATGCAGAGTTAGCTGGAGACTGGGAGGAAACAGGCCCGGGACCTGATGGAGACATTAACGAAGACGAGATAGTTGATTACAAAGATCTGGAAACGCTCGTAGAGAACTGGTTGGCTCACGATCCTTAGAACCGGCAACGTAATCCTTGTGCCAGCCTTGTTGGCGAGTCATCGCAGGTAATAGGCCAAAATGGACATGTCGGATATTTGTGAATTTAACGCCGGCTCACGTAGATCTCGTAAGGGGGCCGTACAGCGGATGAATACGGGCAGGCGCGGTCTGGGCTTCACGCTGGTCGAGCTGCTCGTGGTCATTTCTATTCTCGCAGTGCTGATGGGGATTTTGCTGCCGGTGTTAGCAAGAACCCGGGCGGCGGCTAAGTCGGTTTTGTGCAGGACCAATTTGCGGCAATGGGGCATAGCCTTACATTGCTATGTGGACGAATATGACGGCGGCATCCCCCGCCGGGGGCAGGGTATTCAGCCAACGCACAAAATTGAGCGTGCAGAGGACTGGTTCAACTGTCTTGCCCCCTATGCGGGTGAAAAGCCTTACAAAGAGCTTGTCGCTGCAGGGTGTCAACCGCGGCCTGGAGACGATTCAATCTTCGTTTGCCCAAAGGCGCTTCGTGACGCAAAGCCTTATTTCTTCTCGTACGCCATGAACATGTATCTGTCACCGTGGATACGGCCTGAAGCCCATAGGTTGTGTGAGATTCCCCAACCGGAGCGACTGGTTTTCATGGCCGATGCTCCTGGACCATATTCGGCTACAGTACCTTCAAAGGAGGATTACTCGGTCGTGGCCAGGCATGAAAGCAGGGCGAACCTTGTATTTCTGGACGGGCACGTTGAAAGCTATTCCGGAGCGTACCTGGGATGTGGAGTAGGTGACCCGGGACATGAAGATGTGCAATGGCAGACAGGTAGTAATGGCGTAAATCAGCCCCCTTTAAAATAGGAGAATGACATCTATGAAATGTTATGGGTTAATAGCATTGTTTGTTGTTATCTTAATAAGCGGTGTGAATTGCCAGCCGGTTAATTCCCCCTCAGTTACCAGGCAGGGTGTTGTCCGGGTTGCCGTCATTGGCGGGATGACTATGACCGGACTTTGGCAGGAGATCAGCCAGATGTTTGAGCAGGAAGCCGGCTATAGTGTCGAACTGGTCGCCACCGGTCAGCGCGAGGAGCTGGCCGAGGCACTCCGTGAGGGCAAGGTTGACCTGCTCACTATGCACTCCGGGGATATCACAAGCGATCTGGTAGCCGATGGCCACGGCACCCATATGCGGCCGTGGACCCGGAACGAGCTCGTCATTGTCGGCCCATCCAACGACCCTGCCGAGATCCGCGGACTCAACGACGGTTCCGAGGCGTTCCAACGAATCGCAGCTCATCGTGCCAACTTCGTGGACTTTCAGGACATTGGTAGCCGGGAGGTCTGCCACAAGTTGTGGAGAAAGGCAGGCATCCAGCCGCGAGGCGACTGGTTCCTCAAAGACGAAAGGAAAGACCATCTGGACATTCTCAATTTCGCCGCAGAGCACAATGCTTATGTGGTAGTTGGGCGAATGCCTGTTTTATTCGGCAAGATGCACAAGGTACAAGGAATGGAAATCCTGGTGGAGAACGACCCGGCCATGCGCAGACCTTACATTGTCATGGAAGCAAACCCTGAGCGGTTTCGTGAAGCCAACATTCAAGGAGCTCAATGCTTATCAGACTTCCTACTTTCAAACCAGGTTCAAAACTTCCTGGCCAAATCGGCCTCAAACCAACGTGGAGGCCTCCCCTTGTTCTATCCTGTCGTCCTTCGTCGAGAGTAGTTTTATTCAAAAAAGTTGAGCCCGGCCGAAGAATCGCGTTTTATACAGTCAAATGAGGTCATGAAGGTCTCGAACAAAAGCAATTCCGAGGAAATCAAATGCCAAACGGCTCGCGAATATTCAAATACTGAGGCGCTTGTGAACAATCTTCCCAGCATGACCATGATGGCGTCATTCTTGGGCCTCTTCGAAGATTTATGTTGCGAACGCCCAGGAGAAACGTAGAATGTCTTTGTTCCTGGATGCTCGGACTATTGTACAGCTCACACAAGAGCGTAGGAGCACAAGCAAGAAACGGGCTTGCGCACTTGTGCAGATGTGCGCTTCATTTTTTGGAGTTTTCAGATGATAGCTCTGCTGCCAGGTCATTGGTGGGCCTTTATTGTCTTGGGCGTTGGTGCGGGTATCATCAGCGGCGCCCTGGGACTGGGCAGTGGAGCCGTCGTCGTACCCGTGCTGGTTCTTTTTTGCGGTTTCGAGCAGAAGTCCGCTCAGGGCACGGCCCTGGCCGTCATGGTGCCCATGACGCTGCTCGGGGCGTGGCGATACTGGAAGAACCCCGAAATCGAGATGAGCCTTGTGATTGTTTTGCTGATTGCATTGGGTGCTTTGGCGGGCGTTTTGGCCGGGACTGAGATAGCCGGACGTTTGCCAAACCAGACGCTGCGAAAAGTCTTCGCAGTTTTTCTGGCGATCGTGGCCATAAAGATGTTTACCGCCTCGCCGAAGCCAGCAAAGAGCGGTACGGGCGAGGATCTGATAAGTCGTAGCCGTATGAGTTTAATGGACCCGGGAGATACGAAGAATGACGCAAAGCAGTAATGGCGGACCGATCCGCGTTTTCAGTGCAAGGGCTTGTGCAGCGCCGTTGGAGAAAGCCGCTGAATTATTCGAGCAACGCAGCGGCATCCACGTGGAAATCAGCGTATGCAGCCGGCATTGTGCGGCGCCCGTTGCGGAAGAAGCTACCGGCGAAACCGGCGGGGATGATTTCCTGCTGGAGATCGCCGATGAGGGCATCCACGACCTGGCGATAGGAGGGGCCGAGTATTTGCTCGATGACGGCGAGATAAGAGGGATCGTGCAGAAAGGCCAGCGGCGGACGATTGCCTGCCGCACATCCGCAATCCTCGTGCCCCCCGGAAATCCCGCGAACATACGTTGCGTGGAGGACATGGCCAGGCCGGGCGTTCGCATAGCCGTCTCGGTCATCGATTGCCTCAAGGGATTGTGGGAGGACCTGACCGGCCGGCTGGGCCTTGTGGACAAGATCCGCAGAAACATTTCTTACTACGCCAATGGCTGCATCGCCATTGTCGAGGCCGTCGCCACCCAACAAGTTGATGCTGCGTTCGGCTGGACGGCTTTTCACCATCTCGAATCGGATAGAATAGAGATTATCGAAATACCCCGGGAACAACAGGTGCTCCGCGGGACGTGCGTGGGGTTGCTGTCTTTCGCCAAAGAGGCCGAGGCGGCGAAGAAGTTCATGGATTTTCTTACTACGCCGGAAGCACGCGCGTTCTACAAAGAATACGGATGGGTCATTCCGGAAGATTGAGTCCGGCAATTCCATACCGGAGTGCAGCGCCTATGGTTTTTCTTGAGAACTTCTACGGCCCTTTGTTATTAGCACATTTGTTTGCGACCTTCGTTCTCGTAGGGAGCATGACGCACAATTTGCTTATCGTCATCAACTACCTCCGCGGAAAATTCGGGCGGCAGAAACTTGAGTGGCTCTACGTTCGAGTGTCCCTGTGGGCGTATTCCATTGTATATGTTATCGGCGTGCTGATTTATCCGGCCTATAGGATCCACCTCCGGCATCGCTATTTTGACCCGGAGCTGCCGTGGGCCACCGGCCTGTTTGAGGTCAAAGAACATTGGGGCGCTGTGGGCCTGGCGATGTTCGTCGTGTACTACTTGCTGCGAAGGAGTTTTCAACCCGCGGAGGAAAAAGACAAGCTCTACCTATACGTGCCATTGTGCCTGCTGCTGAATGTCATCGTGTGGTACAAGGTCGTTGTCGGATGCTACCTTACGCTTCTGAAAGGGTCGTGGTCGTGAAGAAGTCGGATGCCGCTTATGTTCTCAGCGCTGTTTTCGTGGCATTGACGAGCTTGTTCTATTGCTGCACGATGTGGTTTCATATCACACTGCCGCGTTACTATCCGCTGGAGCACGCGTGGAAATGGGTCAACGAGAAGGGCGTCCCCTCACAGGGCTGGTATGGCATGCAGGCCTTTGCCTTCCTTGCAGCGGGGATTGGCACGTTGATTGCCCACTTCGGACTCAAGCGCGTCGTTTCTCCGGAGGCAAATCTCAAACCGGCCCAAATCAGGATCTGCGGCGCTATCGCCACCTTCGTCGCGGTCGTCTGCATGGGATATATGCTGCATTATGAATTCAGCCGGTGGGGCGTCTTTACTGCAATAGGTCTGTGATGAAAGCATCTGCAAA
>DATKWR010000613.1:0-4734 GCA_035529475.1 Sedimentisphaerales bacterium
GGGTCCTGAGCACGCTGGCACAGGCCAATCAGCCATTTCTGCTGGTCGGCAGCCAGGTGCGGCCGCAACACCAGCACGTGGGCGGCAACCCGCCGCTCGATCCGGCTGTGAGCCGAGACCAGCTTTTCGAGCTGTTCGAGCAGGTCATCATTGGCGGTCGCAGAATTTTCAAATAGGGCGAGCAGTTTCGCACGCTCTGCCAGCAGCACGTCGCGGAGGCTTGCGGAATCCACGTCAAATTCCGGGTCCTGCTCCTGACCGATGCGGATTTGCTCGTCCGTCAGTCTAAGGGACTGAGCCAGGCCGCCACCGAGCCTGCGGCCCCGACCATAGCCGCCTCCGCGGCCAGCGCCCGCACCGCGGCCGGCTCCCGAGCCATCCCGCGGGCCCATTCGACTGCCGCCTCCGAATCCACGGCCTGCGCCCCCGCCTCGAATCAACGGCCCTCGAAGCGTTTCGGCACACAGGTCCATGAGAGGCTCGCGCTGGCCGGCGGGCAACTCCAGGCGAAGCACGGCTACGTGCTCGCCGACCCGCCGCAGCAAATTCTCGTGGGCGGCGATGACCGTCTCGATACAAGCGAGGATCGCGGCGTCCGGGGTGCGGGGGGCTTCGATCGCCGTCGCCAGGGTTTTCTGTGCTTGCAGCAGTGTTTCGATGAGTGCGTCCGCCTGTGTGCTGAAGCTCCTTTCGAGTTCCACGACGGATTTGGACGCACCATTGAGCCACTGGACGGACTCGGCTGGTCCGGCTTTCTGAGGGCCGGTTGCAGCCAGACGGGTAGCCACGAAGGAAATCCCGCCGGAGGCAATCAAAACCGCAGTCACAATAAGGGTCCTGTTTCGATTCATTTCGGGCTCGCTCCGCTCTGTGCGTCCTCTTCCAACACCGTCCATGTCAGCTCGCTCGACCACTCGAAGCCCAATGCCGCGATGTATCGCGGTTTATCAATACTGATAACGGCTTTCGGCTCATCCGATGCCGCACTAAACCGGCCCAGCAGATGGCCTCCACCCACGGCAAGAATGATCGCCGCCGCGATGCGAAACGCCGCCAGCACCGAGTTTCTGAACGGGATAAGTATCTTCCGCTCGGACCGGCGCTGACGTTCGCTTTCGTTGGCCAGAACCTCAATACGGTCCGCGATCTGATGAGCCGACGAATCGACCTGCCACTTGCCCAACGTGTTCCAGGTCTGGCGGCTTTGCTGGTGCCGGCTCGCACAGTCGCTGCACTCGGCTATATGACGGCGGACTTGCTCGCTTTCTGAGGCGGCGAGCCTACCCGCCAGATAGTCCAACAATTTGATTTCACTTATGTGTTTCATAGCTCCTGCCCTTTGTTAAACGAACGCGCAGGCCATAAACTGCGGTCTATTCAACAAGATTCTTCAGTTTCGCAAGTTTTTCCCTCAGATTTGCGTATGCTCTGACGAGCAGCGATTCTACGGCGGACTCGCTCCAGCCCGTGATTTCGCTGATTTCCGTATGGCTCAGGCCATCGTATCGATGCAGTACAAGCGCCAGGCGTTGCCGGTTGGGCAGCTCCTGCACGGCTGCTCTGACCAACTCGGCGAATTCCTTCTTTTCGGCTGGATTCGCCTGCGACGCAGGCAGTCCCTCGGGAGCAACGGCTTCCAGCGGCAAGGCGGTCCTTGCCCGCCTTCGTTGCTCATCGAGGCAGAGATTGACAACAATGCGGTATAGCCACGTCGTAAATCTTGCCTGCGGCTGATACGTTTTGGCGGCCCGATATACCCGCAAGAACGTTTCCTGAGCAACATCTTCCGCGAGGTCCCAATGGCCCAGCGTCCGGAATGCGAGCTCCAGGACCCTGCCCTGATGTCTGTGGGCCAGGTCGCCAATCGGCGAGACGTCGCCTTTCGCCAGGCGAGCCATCAAATCCGCGTCGCTGGGGTCTTGGTGTGTCATAAATGAAGAGTACCGTTCACGGCGTTTCCAAGAACGTGCGCCATTATATAGGACCGGGCCGGCCCAGTTCAAGAAAATGAATCGCGGGCCGAGGGATAAAAAACAGTTGAGATTCCGGCGAGATTCTGGTATCATAACCCTTAGAAGTGTGTAAGGGTGCGTGATCGCAGTTGGATCAGAGGACGCTTATTGAATTGGGGGTAAGGCGTTTCGAGCTGGGGAGGGCTGCTGTCTTTGGTCCCCTTGCAGAGTACGATGAATTCAAGGTCTGTGAGAGGGCGGAAGGTAGAGCCATGGTCGTCAGGAAATGTCTTACCATCGTAACCGCGGGGATTATCTTTTGCGTGGCCGGCGCGGCCTACTCGGAATCACAAGTCAATCCAGTGTCTCAACCCAGTGACGATGCCGAGGAAAGCGCAAACGGCTCGGTGAGCCTAACCAGCTCGGACCTGGAACTTGTTCAGGACAACAACATACAAACCATAGGGATACGCTTCAGAGGCGTGAATATCCGGCAAGGTGCGCGCGTCACGAAAGCATATGTGCAGTTTACGTGCGACGAGACCAGGAACCTGAATCCATGCGAGCTGGTCATCCAGGGGCAGGCGGCCGACGACGCTGCGACGTTCGCCACCTCACCTCGGAACGTCTCATCGCGAAACAGAACTGGAACATCGGTCAACTGGTCGCCGCCGAATTGGAGCCGGGTAGGGGATGCCGGTCCTGACCAGAGGACGCCCGATTTGTCCCAAATCGTTCAGGAGATTGTGAGCAGGGATGGCTGGGTGCAGGGCAACGCGCTGGCCATTATCATTACCGGCATGGGGACTCGCGTCGCGCAGGCATACGGCGGCGCGCCAGCAGTTTTGCATCTGGAGTGGAGCACGCATGACTGTGTCGTCGGGTTTGCCCAGGCGGAGGGGAGCGGGCCGGAAGACGGCCGCACAATTAGCATAAATGTGTATCTTTCTCCCCAGATTTCCGCCGCAACAGTGACGGTGGACTACGCTGTGATGGACATCACCACCGACAGCAGCGATTACACGCCGCACCCGGCCTCCGGCAGGCTGAGCTTTCCACCCGGGACCGGCTCACAAGCGATCCGCATTACTCCCAGAGCCGATACGGAACCGGAGGGCGACGAGCAGTTTAAAGTAAGCTTGTCCAATCCCAGCGGAGCCGGTCTGGACGTGGCACTCGGTACCGTTGTGGAACACATTTACACGATCATCGACAGCTCACCGAAAGTCATGTTCTTGGAGCCGTCGTCGAGCGGCGACGAATCGGCCGGGCTGGTCTCTATGGGCGTCTGGATCTCAACACCCTCGACGCAGACGGTCACAGTGGACTACGCGGTCAAGGCCGAGAGTACCACGGCCCAGAGCCCGGCAGACTACACGTTGCTGGGCAGCGGAACCTTGACGTTCCCGCCCGGGAGTTCCCAGCAGTCCATCAACTTGATGATACTGGACGACCTGGTTCCCGAACGCAGCGAGCAGATCGTCCTGGTCTTGAGCAATCCGACGAACGCCAGTCTGGGCAGCCCGTCTGAGCACGTCTATACGATTAATGCCAGCGAGCTTGCAGCCGACTGGCCCATGTGGCGATACGACGCCAACCGCAGCGGTGCAAGTCCTTTTACTTTGTCGCCCATCCTGTCTCTCCAGTGGGAATTGCGGCTGCCTCGATTGGAGCGGGCGTGGCCCGACCAGGGCAACAGGATCGATTATGACCGGTGCTATCAGCCGATCGTGCTGGGAAAGACGCTCTTTGTCGGATCGTCGGTGACCGACAGCGTAACAGCCTATGATACGGAGACAGGTGTCGTGAAATGGCGATTCTTTGCAGACGCTCCGGTGCGTTTTGCGCCGGCCGGCTGGACCGACGACCCGGCCGACCCGGCGGACGATAAAGTATTTGTCGTTTCCGACGACGGCTGCCTGTATTGCCTCGGTGCCGGCGATGGTTCGGTGATCTGGAAGTTTCTCGGGGCGCCTTCAGGAAAGAAGGGGATAGGCAACAAGCGGCTGGGGTCGCTGTGGCCGGCTCGCGGCGGACCGACCTTGCTGGATGACACCGTTTACTTTTCAGCCGGCATCTGGCCTTTTATGGGTGTATTTGTCTATGCCCTCGACGCAGCCACAGGCGATTGTCTCTGGCTCAACGACGGCAGCGGCTCGATCTATATGACGCAGCCGCACAACGCCGATTCGTTCGCGGCTCTGGCGCCGCAGGGATACCTTGTGGCCGTCGGCGACCGGCTGATCGTCCCCAACGGCAGGGCGAACGCCGCCGGACTGGACAGAAATACGGGTCAACTGCTTTATTGTGACTTGAACAGCAACAATAAGAACAGCACAAATCACGCCGCCGCATACGGGGACCAGTTCAACAATAGCGGCAGATTGTTCAACATTGCCGACGGATCGTCTGTGGGATCGTTGGAGGATGGCGCCATCATGTCCGGCGCGGGCAGCTACACGCAGACGTTCTGCATGGCAGGCGATCTACTTTACAAGGGTGCGAAGGGAAGCGTTTGGGCCACCGCGTTCGGCGGCAACCTGCTCTGGCAAGCGTCGATAGCAGGCACGCCTGCCAGTATGCTCGCGGCGGATGGCAGGCTTCTCGTCGTGACCGAGGAAGGGAGCATCTATTGCTTCGGCCCGAAAAGCGTTTCCAATCCGCCTGTCATCAGCGAACTAATGGACCGTGTGGGCTGGCCTCTGGAAGACGCATGGACAACTGCAGCCGAGAACATACTGGCAACCACGGGCGTCAACGAGGGGTACTGCCTCGTCCTCGG
>DATKWR010000614.1:0-5068 GCA_035529475.1 Sedimentisphaerales bacterium
GCCTTCTAAAGGAAGATGATTGGGAGTCACGAAGCCAAGAGCTTGAGGTGCTCGCGAAGATGATCAGCGGCTTGATCACAGGCTTGGACAAACGACAGGTGTAGCGACGATGGTTCGAACTTCCGCCAGTCACCCCGACCATCCTCCAAAAACCGCCGTTCGGCCAAGAAGTCGAACGGCGATCTCTTTGCTACGTAAAGACTTAGGTCAGTCGAGCCATGTTCACCGTTCGCGAGGAGTGACTGGATCTACCAAACAGGCAAGTCAGTCATATTCTCAAGTCTCGTCGTATCTGAAACAGCTCCCAACTGCAATGTTGGCCGCCATTTCCACCGGAAACTCAGTAAAAACCAAGAAAAGTCGTAGACAAATGCGCTCTTTTGTGTTATAATGTATACAGCAAGGACAAGCAACTGCTTCGTCCTTTGACTGGGGAGACAGCACAGGAGAAAAAGGAATGATTGGAGAAAGACTCAAAGAAGCACGGCTTCTGGCAGGGCTGACTCAGGATCAGGTTGTTCAGCAGCTAGCAGATCGAGGTTACCCGCTCAGTAAGGCTGGGCTTTCCAAGTATGAACGCAGTATTAGCACACCGAATGCACAGATTTTGCTTCAGTTGGGCAGAATCCTCGGCGTCAAAGCGTCGTATTTTAAGCGAGAATATGGGGTTGATATACAATGGATTGCCTTTCGGAAACACGCAAGTCTAGCCAGAAATCAGCAAGAGCGGATCAAAGCAATGGCTCATAAAGAGGCAGAAGAACATATTGGGCTCTGGGAAACCTTTTACCCTGACCGACATCCAGATTTTCCTGCCAAAATGGAAGTCTGTAATTTCGACGATGTTGAAAAGGCGGCAATGTCCCTTCGTTCGCATTGGGGGCTAATCAACGTACCTCTAGAGAGCATAGTCGAATTGGTCGAGGATAAGGGGGGTATTGTAATTCAGACGTCCTCTGCAGAAGGCGACTTTGATGGCCTCTCCGGTTGGGCGAATGAGCGATACCCGGTTATAGTTAATAGCGGTGCAGTCTCTGATGATCGCAGGCGGTTCAATGTGGCCCATGAGTTGGCTCATCTTCTGCTGGATTGCGAAAATCATAGCGAAGATCAAGAAAAGATTGCCCATAGGTTTTCTGCTGCTTTCATTGTTCCGTCTGAAGCCGCTTTTCGTGAACTTGGGAGGACAAGACGTAACATTTCCTTGGATGAGTTGGCACTTCTTAAACGCAAGTATGGGCTCAGTATTCAAGCATGGATACGTAGGGCATTGGATTTAGGCATTATAACCCGCGGTCACTATACTGCTTTGTTTAAGCTTTTAAGCAAAAAGGGGTGGCGAAAAGCTGAGCCTAATCCTTTCTGCGGCAAAGAAGACCCTATAATCTTGAGACAGATGAGAGAACGAGGAAGAGCTGAAGGAATAACATCCGCAACAGCACAAAATGACTATACTGTTTCATCGAACGCAGAAAGCACATCCGAAAGAGAATATCCTTCAGCCGTAGAGTTGATGAAGCTTTCGCGAAAAGAAAGAAAACAATTCTTAGCTAAAGCAGTTACTGAAGTAGCAGACGAATACGTGAGGAATCAAGAATTAACAGCATTCGAGGCTTTTGGTGAAAAGGATTTGTTTGATGAGCCGGAATGAAACACCTGGGCCTCGACGGGGTGAGATATGGAGTGTATGCTTTGATCCAAGTGTTGGGGCCGAGGTATGCAAAGCTCGGCCTGCGATCGTCATAAGCGAGGATGAAATTGGCACACTTCCTCTACGTATTGTAGTTCCTGTAACAGGTTGGAGCGAGAAATTCACTAAAGCTCAATGGCATGTGAAGCTGAAAGGCAGCAAATTAAACGGACTGTCCAAAGATTCATCTGCGGATTGTTTCCAAGTAAAATCAATATCTCTGACACGCTTCCGGCAGAAGATAGGAATCATATCCGAACCAGAACAAGATGAGATTAGTGCAGCCATCGCTTTATGTGTTGGATACGCTCCCTGATTCTCCCTGAAATCAAGATGAACATGGTGATTTGCTCTCTCAGTTGTTCTGTACTGGTTCACCAAGAATTGGACAATTCGGCCTCACGAATTAAAGAGCGACTTGCCTGGGGCAAGTCGGAGCTTAAGAAGGCATGGGGAAGCTCAAAACATCTTCGCTTCGGAATTGGGTGGGGGAGCCGGTCGCGCCAACTCCCCCGGACGGATGTCCGTCGCCACACGACTGGGTATCCCGGCGAGGTGCTCTCCAGCGGGTCCTGCTTCCGTTTCTCCGGCTGCCGGTAATATAGCACGCTATGTGGCGGTTGTCAAGTGCTGATTTTGGCGGTCTTCGGCCCCGCTCGAGTAAACCGTGACCCACTCCCTTTCAGCCTGCGCTGCATCAGCCCGTCCGGCGAGCGGCGACTGCGGCAGGCATTCAAGAACGATCCGGCGACTCAGTCGGGGGAAGCGTTCGAACCTGTGAATGGTTACGGCTCCTCAAGGGAAGACGACGTCAATGGCTCCGGGCAGATAACTCACCGTGTAAGGGACAGGCGTTTTCCCGTTGAACTGCAGGGCGGCGAAGGTGCCGCTGACTGCCGTCGCCGTAACGATGCGGTACGTCCCGTGCGGGACTGCTCCGGCGGGCGTCACCACGTCCAGCGTGCAGGACTTGCCGCTGTCGAGCTCGAAGCGACCACCGCTCGCCCCCTCGCCCGTCACCTCGAGTGAACTGCAGGCTTTCGGACCGGCGATGGCGATGCGAAGGGCGCCGGAGGCTTCGGCAAACTGCACGTTGACGTTGGCGAAGGCGAGCCGCCCCGGCTGGGCGCCGCCCGGTGAAAGGCACCCCTGATTGATCAATCGCAGGCAGCCCGCCCTGTCATTGCCGGTGTGATTGGTGTAGGTGAACGTGCCGGCCCCCTGCAGCACGCCGCCTTCGAGGTTCTTCAGTTGCGAGGAGGTCTCTTTGGCATCGTAAAAGGCCCCTGGGCCTGCACTGCTCATCAGGCGCTCGATCCCGGCCTGCGCACCCTGGATAGTCAGCCGCCCCTTGTTGCTGATGCCCGTCGGGCCGCCATGATTGCCCTGCACTTGCAGCAGGCCCGCGAGCAGCAGATCGCCCTCGTTGGTCAAAAAGGCCTTCCGGTTTTCAAACGCGTGCCTGGAGCCATTGTCATTGGTGAGCAACTCCAGGGTGGCCCCGGGCAGTATCTGCAGCGACGAGCCGGCATGATTGTTGAATTCCGTTTGTCCGCCCATGACCCTGAATACGGAAGAGGTGCGCCCGTCGCCGATCGTGAAACGCGCCTTGGCGGCTCCATCAGGCGAGCCGTTCTCAACGGTGGGTTTTCCAGTGGTGTAGGGATGGACCAGTCCAAACACCACGGGATTCTGGGCGTCGCCGCCGCCGACCAGCACCTGGCCGGTGTTGGCCAGCAGCTCGCTGCCCTCGGCGTGGCCAATCACGGAACCGCTGCCAAGTTGAAGCGTGCCGCTGTTTTGCAGTTTCAGCACAGCAAGGCGTGCGCCGCCGAGCAGGCGCAGCGTGCCTTCGTTGACGACGTCGGCAATCCAGAGCGGCCGGCCGGTCGACGAGCCGAACTGGATCAACGCGCCGTTGCGCATCACCCAGGTACCGCTATTCGCCACGGCGCGCGGCGCGCCGCCGTTCCCCGGGGCCGCCCAGTCGAAGAGGATTCCCGCTGCGTCCTGGTTGATCGTGCCGGTGTTCTTCAGCAACGCGCCGCCTTGCCCGTCGGTGTAACGCAATATCGTGCGCTGAAGCAGGGGCTGCACCATCGCCCCCTCGCCATCGCCAGCCAGCACCGCCACCGGCTGCGTAGTATATCCGGTGCCGCCGCGCGTCACAATGACCTCTGCCACCGCCAAGGTCGCCTGGACTTCCGCGCCCGATCCTCCGCCTCCCTCGATGGTGACGCGCGGCGCACGCAGGTAGCCGCTGCCCGCGTCGGTGACATCCACCCGGGTGAGTGCACCGCTCGCCTTGTCGAAGTTGGCCACGGCAGTTGCCTGGCGTCCGCCATAGATGTCCGGCGTGGCGATGGTGACCGTGGGCGCACTGGTATAGCCGGAACCGAGCCGGACAAGGGCCACATCCGTGACGGCCATGGCCGCCTCAGCGGCGGCTCCCTGCCCGCCGCCACCGTTCAGCTTCACCGCCGGGGCGCGGGTGTAGCGGGCGCCCCCGTTCACGACGGCCGCCGCCGCCACTGCGCCCGAGCCTCCCAGCCGCAGCGAACCGGTGTTTGCAACCTCGGTCAGCGTGCCGTTCTCGAAAACAATTTCCTGGCCCGCCGCATCCAACTTTGCGCCGGCCTCCGCCGAAAACAACGTCGGTTTGTCCTGGCCGCTGATAAGCACTGGCGCGGTCAGACGGCGCACGTTTGCCTGGCCCGCCACCGGACTCCACGTCACGGCCGGCAGGGCGACCGCCGCCGGGGCTGGGGCCGCGAGTTCGCGAACTTGGTAGAAGAGTTCATTCTCCTCAAAATCCCCTGAAATCATCCGCTCGGATTCCTGCTCGGGATGATCCGCCCACCGTTCAAGGGCGAGCCGGTAGGTCTCGCCGGCCTTGAATTTCAAATACTCCGGCACCACGCGCCCGTCGAGGACGGACCATTGGGCCACGCTGATGACCTTGTCGGCCAACTTGCCCTCGATGGTTTTCACCACCTCGAATTGCTGCACCGAGAGGCAGCGCTTGTAGGGCGCGATGCCCTTCGGGTCGGCCGCCGCGCAGACGCCCGTGAGTTTGGCCTCAACGATCGCAAGCTCGACCGTCGCCTTTCTGCCGACGCTGCGCGCCTGCTGCGCCTCGAACCGCTGCCGCGCTTCGGCCGCGCCAATCTCTCGTCCGAACAGGCCGATGCCTTCCAGCAGTCCGGGCCAGTTGCGGCCGCCGCGCGCGGCATCGCCAAAAATCACCTGCTGGGCGGTCCACGAGGAAACCGCCACCTCCGGCGAATTTCCCAGCAGCACCCGCTGCCCGTTCACAAACACCGCAAGTTTTCCCGGCGCATAGCTTACGACGACATGGCTCGCGCGGTCGCGCGGCAA
>DATKWR010000615.1:0-2559 GCA_035529475.1 Sedimentisphaerales bacterium
GGCAGCCTCGTCGTGGGCAAACTCCAAGACCGTCAGAAGGCCCGTCCGGACAAAAACGCTCTTGACCGCAGAAGGCACATTGAACAAGACAAGCTGATGTCCGGCCCCTTTGAGCAGCCTGTCCAGGATGATCAGACCACAAATGGTCCCCGATGTGAGCACTTGAACATCCGAAAGGTCAACGATCACGTCACGGTCCACGGAATCGCCAAACATCTTATTCACCACATCCAGCTCATCGGCACCCTGTGGCTGCTGCGACAATGTGACCAGGAGAACATCTTCAGAGAAATTCTCAATTGGCATTCTTCCACCCTCCTCTGAAACACCACGGACCGCGCCGGCGTCTGGTTCGTTATAGGAACCGCTTTCTCCGCCGCCGACTCTCTAACTAAAGTATAGCCCGACAATTCCCAAATCCAAACGCCGAGCACGCGGGCGCAGCCCTGCGCGCACAGGCGTCCTGAGCGAAAGCGAAGGACCTGGGTGCCGCCCACCGGCGGACTCGATAGGACAGCCCCCGCGCTGACCGGCTCGTGAGTTTTTCGTCCCATAACTCGTAGTTTCACCAGTAGCATTTGATTCATAGTGCACAATAAAATACGGCGAATCGACTGGTCCGTCCTGATGTTCGATAGGCAATATGACGGGGTCAGCCAGGTAAACCGCTTTCTCCCTCGGCGGATCGCGTGCCGGCTGGCCCCTTTTTTTGCCCCTCCCATCAGCCAGATTGTTCAAAAGATGATTAAGACGTCCTACCGGGAAGTCGAAGTACTCTATATATGTACCGAAAAGGCGATGACACCTTTTCTACCCTCCGGCCCTGGTTCATTCCAGGGCCTTCTTTTTGCACACCGCTGAAGAAGTTCAAAATGAGCGGAGCCTGTACCGAATGAATCGATACAGGCCCCGAATCGACACAAATTCTGCCGTTCGTCCCGGGTACGCACGGGTGCGCCGGTGCCATGTCAACACCTTCTCAAAACGGCTTGTCAAAGGACAAAGTGCGGCCTGCAAGCCACGCAATCTCTTCCGATGCCAACGCGCCGCTGTAAATACGAACCTCGTCAATCAGACCGTTGAACCATGGGGTGGCCGGAAAGTTGCCGCTCGTGAAGCCGATTTTCACCGACAACCCGGTTTCGGGATACGCATTCATATTCCAGTTGCTTCTGCTCGCGGCAGGCTGGCCGTCTATGTACAGTGTTGTTGTATCATTCGTGCCGCTGGTCTCAAACGCCGTCGTCATTGCCACATGATGCCACTGGCCGTCGTTGACGGTCGTCGTTGATGCCAGAGCACCTACCCAGCCAACGTCAACGCTCAGCAAACCATTGCGTACAAAGAGCGACTTGCCCCCTTGTACCCAGTTGCCCGTGGCTGGAGTCCGGGACAAAACCGTCCCGTCGTTGGATGTCTTGATCCATGCGGACCATGTGAAATCGGTCACAAAACTGAACGACGCCGGATTCGAGACATCCACGCAGTCGTTGAGACCATCGAGGCTAAGGGCCTGGCCGACCTTGCCGGCGGCAAAAAGCGGGCCGCCCTGGGCCGTGCCGTTGCGTGCGTTGCCGGAACTGTCGTTGGTATTGCCTTCAAATTGATACTGGGCCTGCAAACCGGCTGTGCCGGGATCGATCGGCGTGATCAACTGACGGTCGTAAGAATACAGCCGGATCCCGTCGAGTAAGACCATGCCCTGGCCGCCAGCCGTTCCGATACGCTCAAGGCCAATGGTTAACGTAGTGACATTGCTCAGATTCACACCGAGCGGGGCCAGGTCAATGTACCACATCTGCCACCCTTTCAGCCTAATGTTCTCGGCATTGCCATCGTAGGTCACCTTGGTACCGTTGATCTTCACGTACATCTGCTGCAACACATTGGCTGGGTCACCTGAGAACCGCAGCGTCAGGCCTTTAATACTATGCTTGGCCCAATCCCGGCCTGCCTGCAGATCCGCAACATTCGCGGTGATCTCTGAAAGGCTCGCGGTGGTGTTATTATAGAAAAGCGGCACGGACTGCTTGCCGTCATAGATGAGCGAAGTCTCCACGGATGGCTGGAATGCTTCGGTATAACCTAGGGTCGAGCCGTTTGTCGTGGTCCCAAAGCCATCTGCCCACGTCATATAGACCAGGTTGCTGCCTTCTTGCCCGGCTTCAATGTCATTGTAGGACTCGAAATCGTCCACCACGAGATACTCCTGCGTTGAGAGACTCCAGATATCTCCCTGCCAGGTTGTTGGCGTTTCGACATCGTTGACCTCGTCAATCCGCCAATAGTACGTGCCGGCCAAATCAAGGGAGCAAGCATGGCTGGGCGAGGTCACGGTCACCGCAGGGGCCGTACCGTCTATCACCGCTTGCTCGTCGGTGCTCAAATAGACATTGTGCTTAGCCGCCTCTCTTCCCGCTCTCCAGCTTAATGTTGCATCCACGCTCACATCCGTGGTGCCGGAAACCGGGCTTGGCTCTCTGGCCAGGACGGGTATACTGAAGAATCGCACCTCGCTGAGACCATATTGCTTCAGGATACCTCCCCAGTTACTGTTTA
>DATKWR010000616.1:0-2232 GCA_035529475.1 Sedimentisphaerales bacterium
ACGAGGACCTGGTCCAGGGTCGGCGGAATAAAGGCCAGCGTCAACTGCGAGAACGCAGAACCGACCACGGCAAGATAATCCTCCGCCGTCATGCCGTGGCCGGCAAAGACCGTGGTGAGCTCGTCGAATATGTCCACGAACCTGGCGTAAAACTGCTGGTGCTCGTCCGCCGTTGCACGGTCTTTTCGTTTAACCGCTTCTTCGATCCAACACCCGATTGTCTTACGGACCCCCAGGTCATCGAGCAAGTCGAAAATAGCCCGGGTGAATTCCTGCGCACCGACCGTTTTCTCGGGATCATCGGCGGAAGAAAGCTTGCCCTCAAGCTCCAGCAAGGGCCTGCTGACCTCAAGCCGGATCTGGTCTATCCGCATATCGTCAAACCGCTCGTTGTCGCAACCGGCAAAATCCCAGGGCTCCTCGCTCTGCCAGTCGCGGGCCGATACGCCAAACGCAAGGCAGTAGTTCTCCAGCAAATCGACTTGGTAACGCTCGACGGGAACCAGATCTGTTTTGAGGTACGCGAAGATATCCCCATGCGCGAAGCCTCGCGTCACCGCCTGAAGGGCCGATGAGACAAGCTGAACGACCGGGTGCTGATTCAACGGCCTTCGCTTATCGATGAAAAACGGAATGCGATAGTCGTCAAAGTATGCCCTTATGTAGTGCTCATACCGGCTGATGTCCGGCGCGATGACTGCGATATCGCGATACCGGCAGCCTTTTTCCTTCACGAATTCGAGTATCTGCCTTGCGACAAAGCGCGTTTCGGCCCGCGGGTTCGGGGCCGATACAACGCGAATGCCGTTCGCCGAATCCAGTTTCGCTGCTTCGGGGCCGAACATATTGCGCTCGATATGGGCAAGCTCGGCGGAGCCGGAGAATCTCATGGGCTGCTCGAGAATGACCGGCCTGGCGAGTTTGAGTCCGCTCTTTCGGGCGATCTCGAAGAGGCCGGCGTATGTCCTTTCGGTCGGATTGAACAAACCGGCCGGGTCAAGTTTCTCCAGGTCAGGCTGGTCCAGGTCGATATTCGCCGGGTCCAGGCAAAGCGCGATGTGCGCCTCCTCAACGACCTTCAGCAACTCGGCGAGGATAGCAAGCTCGGTCGCCGTAAAGCCGGCAAACCCATCGACCCACAACTTTGCGCCCTTCGTCAGGCCCGCCGCCGAAACGCCCCGGCAGGCACGGGTCAGTTGAGCATCCGGATCGAGAAAACCTGCTTCGATGAACTTGAGGTATTCTTCAAGAATCAGGCCGACATCGGCGAATTTCAGGCAAGCCAGGTTGTTCCGCTGGTCTTTGGCCAATTCGCCCAACAATTGGCTGACGTCGTCGGGCGTCTTGCCGTACTGGTGCAGCTCTGCAATCGTCTCGGCGATTTGGCGGGCCAGGCCCGGCCAGCCGGCCGATGCGCCAAACAGTTTCAGCCTGGTTCTACTGGCGCGAAGAATCCGGTGGACAATCATTTGGCGGCCGATGCGCGAAAGGATGGGCCTCGCCGTGTTCTTACCCAGCAACAGGAATTGCAGCCGGTCGAACGACAGCACGTGCAACCTGTTGTAGCCGGCGATCCGCTCGTCGGCGAGGATTGCACGCTCGGCCTGGTACGTCGCCTGCTCGGGAACCAGCAGAATCAGCGGCGTCTCGCTGCGCTCCAGCAGCGCATCAGAGACCGCCTTTATGCAATAACGGGTCTTGCCCGTTCCGCTTCTGCCCAGAATAAACCGAACCGCCATAGGAACCGTCCGTGATCGACACTCGTTCTTTGGCTCCCTTTTACCACAACCGGCGGTTGGTTTCAATTGTCAAGGGAAACCCGTCGTGTCTTTCTGCACCTCAGCGGTCCATTCCGGGGGTGCCTATGTATTCCGGCTCGCCGGAACGACGCCAGCCCGAGCCAAAGACGGAATCCACTACACTGCGAATCTCAGTTTCGCCCGAATACGAAATGACGGCAAACATTTCCAACCTGTAATCGTCTTCGGGCCTGAGTTTGACGTACCATTCGGCCCGCCGGGGCAGATGCGTCCGTTTGTCGGCGAAAAGCCGCCACTTCCTGTAGGCAACCGGGTTTGCGGCGGTCCAGACCAGATCGTACACTTCCGCTTCCGGAGCCACAGCCCTCGCCTCTCGGTCGCTTACCGAATTCCACTGAGCGTCATCAGGAACAGCGCCCGCATCGGGAAAGGGAAACAGGTCCGAGGACGCAATCACGGACTTGCCAAGCTC
>DATKWR010000617.1:0-11435 GCA_035529475.1 Sedimentisphaerales bacterium
TGAAGTCAGGCATATATTGGAAAGAAAAAATCTTCTCCTTCGATATTATGAAGAAGATAACCGTCGCCTTAGCGGGCAATCCTAACAGCGGAAAGACCACCCTCTTCAACCTTCTGACCGGGGCGCGCCAGCACGTGGGCAATTATCCGGGCGTGACCGTCGAGAAGAAGGAGGGCCTGTGCAAATACGCCGATTACGAGATGACGGTGGTTGACCTGCCCGGCACGTACAGCCTGACCGCGTTCTCGATTGAAGAGCTTGTGGCCCGCAATTTCATCGTCCAGGAGCACCCCGACGTCGTGGTCGATATCATCGACGCCTCCAGCGTCGAGCGAAATCTCTATCTGGCGACGCAGCTTATGGAGATGAACGTCCCGCTGGTCCTGGCCTTCAACATGAGCGACGTCGCCGAGCAAAAGGGTTTGCGTTTCGATATCGCGCAGTTGTGCAGGCTCCTGGAGGCGAAGATCGTCCCCATGGTGGGCAGCAAAGGCCGGGGCAGAAAGGAGCTGCTCGATGCGATTGTCGAAACGGCGGCGCAGGTCAGGAAACCACGCACGCATCAGGTCCGCTATGGCGAAGAAATCGAGCACGAACTGGCCGCGATCGAAGCAGCCGTGGCCCGCAACGAGCCTCAGCTTGCCGGCAGGTACGGCGCGCGGTGGTTAGCGGTCAAACTGCTCGAGCGGGATGACGACCTGACTTTGCGAGTTCACAGCCGGGACGTTCATGACGCCGTGACCGCTGGCATAGCGCATCTGAAGGGCCTCTTCGGCGACGAACCCGAAGTGGTCATGGCGGACCGCCGGTATGGGTTCATATCGGGAGCGTGCCAGGAAACGATCCGAACAACCGTTGAATCGCGTCACAGCTACAGCGATATGATCGACGCGGTTGTGACGAATCCAATGTTGGGAGTCCCCATCTTTTTGATTCTCATGTACCTGGTCTTCTTTTTGACGTTCAAGATCGGTACATATCCGATGGGCTGGCTTGAATGGCTCTTCGGATGGACCGCCGGGGCAATCACCAGCCTCTGGCCGGCCGGCAGCGAGAGCTGGCTTAAGTCGCTGCTGGTTGATGGCGTCATCGGCGGGGTAGGGGGGGTGATTGTATTTTTGCCCAATATCCTGCTGCTCTTTTTCGCCATCGCGCTTCTGGAAGATACCGGCTACATGGCGCGGGCGGCGTTCATCATGGACCGCGTGATGCACAAGATCGGCCTGCACGGCAAGAGCTTCATCCCGATGCTCATCGGCTTCGGCTGTTCCGTCCCGGCCATCATGGCCACGCGCATCCTCGAAAACCGGCGCAACAGGCTCACAACCATTATGGTTATCCCCCTGATGAGCTGCGGCGCGCGTCTGACGATTTACGCTCTTGTCATCCCGGCTTTCTTCAGCGAAACATGGCAAGGGCCGATGATGTGGCTGATTTACCTGATCGGCATCGTCCTGGCCATCATCTGTATCAAGATTCTCAGGCTTACCGTGCTCAGGGGCGAGGCCGTCCCGTTCGTGATGGAGCTGCCGCCATACCGCATGCCTACGCTCAAATCGATCGCGATCCATATGTGGCAGCGAGGCTGGATGTACCTGCGCAAGGCCGGCACAATTATTCTGGGCATATCGATTTTACTCTGGATTGCCGGCAGCTACCCGAAACCTTCCGCCGAGTCGTTGAGGGACCTGAGCCCTCAGCAGGCGCAGCAGAAACGGCTGGAATATTCGGTCATCGGCCGGTTCGGACGCGCGATAGAGCCCGCCATCAGGCCGCTGGGCTTCGACTGGAAGATCGGGACGGCCCTCATCGGCGCGACCGCCGCCAAAGAAGTGTTCGTCTCGCAATTGGCTATCGTCTATGCCGTCGGCAGCGAGGACGAAGGCTCCACGACGCTGCGCCAGCGGCTGCGGGCCGCCTATACGCCGCTGACGGGCTTTTGCATCATGCTGTTCTGCCTGATCTACGCACCGTGCGTCGTAACCGTCGCAATGACCAGGCAGGAGACCAATTCCTGGGGCTGGGCGGCGTTCCAGTTCCTCGGCCTGACCGCTCTGGCGTACGTCGTAACGCTGTTCGTCTATCAAATCGGCAGCCGCATCGCGGGGTAATTTCGTATCTCATCAAGCGCGAAGCAGACCTCACGCTCTGCTCGCTTCCTGTATTCTGTGCCCTGTCTTCGGTATTACGTGTTCGGTATTCTGCCCTATGTCCTTTTCTGCCTCGGCCTGGGTGGCCGCACCAGCACGCAGAACATCCAGAGCAGAAACAGCGGGATCAGAATCGGAAGCAGAAAGGGGAATGCCACCGCCGCGAGGACCATCCCGACCAGGGCGAAAACGCCTAAAAGCAATAGAGCCACGCCGGCAAAGACAAAGGCCAGAAGAATCGCCACGCA
Organism: Sedimentisphaerales bacterium; assembly: GCA_035529475.1. Lineage (GTDB taxonomy): Bacteria > Planctomycetota > Phycisphaerae > Sedimentisphaerales > Anaerobacaceae. The sequence continues at coordinate 2,399 of DATKWR010000617.1, forward strand.
AAACAAGGTGACCGCCGCCACGATGAGCCCCCAGACCCCGACGATGGTATCGAACGGGCCCGTCAATTCCCGGCCGTTGATCCGGATCGAGACCGCATCCCCCGGCCCCACCACCTGCCAAACCAGAAACCCAATCATCACCACCGCCAACAAAATCGCCAATTTCCTGATCATCTTCGGTCCCTTCTTAGTTTTGCCCGCGTGGAATGGCACGCAGTATCAATCTTACGATTTTCCCATGAATCCTACATGAAACCCCAAAGAAGTCAAGAAACCCTTCAACTTCATCTGTCGCAAGAATGGCACGAGAATTTCTGATTTGCCAAGCCGTGGGGGGCGGGGGTAGAATGTAATCCGGCTGAAGATGAGGCTTCGTATGAACGGGCAGCGCCAAGCCAAGGTCTATAATCAGGAACGTGTCTTGGTTTGTAAATGACATGCGGAGGCCGAATATGGGAACCGATAAGAGCAAAAAGGACAAGCCTCGCAACAATGACCGGCATATCGACGAAGAGTTGAAGGAATATCAGGCGAAATTCCAGGTCCTGTTCGACCACGTCTGCAGCGGCGTGGCGATCTACGAAGCGCGCCACGACGGGGACGACTTCGTCTTTGTCGATTTCAATCCGGCTGCCGAGCAAATCGAGCACATCAGCAAAGATGAGCTGATCGGCCGGAAAGTTACGGACGTCTTCCCCGGCGTCAAGCAGTTCGGCCTGCTCGACGTGTTCCGCCGGGTCTATAAAACCGGCACGCCCGAGCATCACCCCGTCTCGGTCTATAAGGACCAGCGTATCGCCGGCTGGCGCGAGAACTACGTCTATCGGCTGCCCTCGGGGCACGTCGTGGCCATCTATGACGATATCAGCGCCCGCAAACGCACCGAATTGGTCACGCGGATGACGGACCAGTGCTTCCGGGCGATCGCGGACTACACGTACGACTGGGAGGTCTGGGTCGGGCCGACCGGCCGAGTCCTCTGGACGAACCCCGCAGCCCAGCGCGTCACTGGCTACAGCATCAAGGAGATTATGGCCTTGCCGGAGTATCCGGGGCCGCTCGTCCATGAAGACGACCGCGCACGAATGGAGAAGGCTTTTCAATCCGCCCGCCGGGGCAGCACGGGCAACGACGTCCAGTTCCGTCTCGCGCGCAAGGACGGCAGGATCGTCTGGGTGGAAATGTCCTGGCAGCCGATCTACGACGACAACGGCGACTCGTTGGGCCACCGCGAGAGCATCCGTGACATCTCCGCGCGCAAGCAGGCCGAACAAGCGCTCGAAAACGCAAAGGTAAAAAGTGAAAAGTGAAAAGGCACAAATAGAAAGACAGGAGCACCTGGCAATGTTTGGAAACGACATTTCTCGTCGAAGCTTTGTAAGAAACGCAGCATTGGCCGGCGGGGCGATGCTGGCGCGGATAGGGACGTCCGAGGCCCAGCGGCAAAAGGGCCCCGGCAAATTGCACCTGACCTGCAACCAGTATCCGTGGACCACGTTTTACGGGCGCGAGAACCGCGACTTCAACGCCGATCCGGACAAGGGGCTCGGCGAGGTCGCCGCCAGCCGGATGGATGGCTACGAGCCGCTCGCCAATAATCCACAGGAGATTGAACGGCTCGGCGCGCTTTTGAAAAAGCACGCCCTGGAGATGCGCTCGCTCTACGTCAACAGCGTCCTGCACGAGCGCGACAAGGCCGAGGCGAGCATCGAAGCCGTATTGGCCATCGCGCGGAAGGCCAAAGCGATCGGCACCGAAATCATCGTGACCAACCCCAGCCCGATTCGCTGGGGCGGGCCTGAGAACAAAGACGATGCCCAACTCAGGGTGCAGGCCGCCTCGCTCGAGACATTAGGCCGCGAGCTGCGCGCGATGGGACTGCTGCTCTCATACCACAATCACGACATCGAGCTGCGCAACGCGGCCCGCGAATTTCACCACATGATGGTCGGCACCGACCCGGGCCTCGTGACGCTGTGCCTCGATGCTCACTGGATTTATCGCGGCGCCGGCAACTCGCAAGTTGCACTATTCGACGTGATGAAGCTCTATGGTCCGCGAATTACCGAGCTGCACCTTCGCCAGTCGAAGGACGGAATCTGGACCGAGGCGTTCGGCGACGGCGACATCGACTACGACGCCGTGGCTAAGCATCTGCGAGAGATTAGCGTCCGCCCACACCTGGTGATAGAGCAGGCCGTCGAAGCCGGCTCGCCCAAAACCATGACCCCCGTCGAGGCATTCAAGAAAAGCAGTCAGTACGCCCGACAGGTCTTCGCCGCGTTCGCGTAGGATTGGGGATTGCCGGATTTGCACTGGATTCGTTCTATCGCCCGGGGTGCAGGTCATTTGTGGCGGTATTTGATGACCCTTACTTTTTCCATGGTGACGAGGCCCTCGGTGACGTTTTCGTCGATGAAGGGCATGAGCTTATTGAGATTCTCCTCGGTGTCCACTATTTCGATGACGATCGGCAAGTCTTCGGACAGTCGCAGAATCTTGGCCGAGTGCATCCGGCTGCTGGCGCCGAAACCCATTGTCCCGCGGACGACCGTCGCCCCGGCCAGTCCAAACTCCCTGGCTTTCAGGACGATCTGTTCGTACAGAGATTTCCCGTGAACGCGGTCCGTCTCACCGATAAAGATGCGAAGCAACATTCCTTCTTCAGGGAGTTTCATCTTTCGCAAGCCTCATTTGAGCACGTTGAGAATGTAACAGGAGAGAAAGTATCCTGCAAAAACGAATACGAGCGCCAGCAGATTATTCAATCCAATATTCATCAGGCTTAGCATCGCCTCGCGGTCTCTCAGCAGGCCGAACGTTTCGAGCGAGAAGGTCGAGAAGGTGGTGAAAGAGCCGAGAAACCCGACGGCAAAAAACAGCCTCGCCGCAGGGGACACGGGCGTCAGCTCGGACAAGCCCCAAAACAGTCCGATCAACAGAGCACCGGCCGTATTGACGCACAAAGTACCCCAGGGGAAAACACCCTGGGCCAGATTCTGGATCCAGCCCGATACGCTGTAACGAACCACGGCGCCGATGGCCCCGCCTGACGCTATATAGACAAGTTTCATCATAGACTCATACCTCTTATCCGGAAACCGAGCAGGACTATAAATAACTCCGCGCGGTCCGTCAAGACCAATGACATACGGAACGAATCTTTGCGATGGGAATCTGCTCCGGCGGGGGACGCCGTGAGTTCATCGAGCCTGAGTTTTCGCCGCCGCTTTCTTGTGCTCGTGGTTGTGCAGGCTCACGTCGAGGATGGTTTTAAGCAGGACGAGCACCGCAAGCAAGGCAGCCGGCGAGCCGATGGCCATCGTCAAGAAGCCGCCCGCGAGAATCGCGACGTGCATGACGACGACGCGCCCATAAGGGCTGCCCATCAGCTCGTTGGGCTTGGCGGTAAGGTACTCGCCCTTGAGCAGATAATTCTGAACGAACGAGACGCCGTGACTCGCAAACAGAGCCAGCACAGCCAGTCTCACCTGCGGGGGTATGACCGAATACATGTACGCGATGACGTTAAAGAGCATCTGAACGAAGACGAGACAGCACGGCCAATTCGTTCCCCCCATCGGCGGGCCTTGCTCCTTGTGAAACAGGGCCAATACAAAAAAGCCGTGAACCGCTGTGAACCCGCCGTAATGGACTATGAAGAATGGGATAAGAAACAGCTTGCCCACGTGGGCGGCCGGGTGCGGCACGGCGGCGAACGCCATCTTCAGGACGTTATAGAATCCGACGATGACGTTTTCCGTCCAATAGAGCAGAACGATGGTGAAGGCATCCCAGCCGAGGAACACGACGCCGAACAAAGGTATCGTATTCGCCGCCAGAAGGGCGAGGATCGGGACGTCAGACAAATCTTTTTTCGTCAGCTTCATCCGCTGGGAGTCTTCACGCCGGCGTGCCGCGATTGCGACGGCATTACACGTTATTCTATCACGTGGATATCCTTCTTCTTACACATATCCTTCAGTACCTTCGGCCAGACCGTGGCGCTGACTTCACCGATATGGGCTTTTTTCAGAAGCAGCATGAAGGTCCGGGACTGGCCGATGCCCCCGCCGATGCTCAGCGGTATCTCGTTGTTGATGATGGCCTGATGGTAGGGCAATTTCAGAAAATCAAGCTGGCCCGAAATCTCGAGTTGTTTTCTGAGCGTCTCGGCGGTGACGCGGATGCCCATCGAGGTCAGCTCGTGGCGGCGCTTCGTGATGGGGTTCCAGACGAGAATATCGCCGTTGAGGCCGTGCATGGGCCGGCCGTCTTCGCTGGTGGCCTCGCTGACCCAGTCATCATAGTCGGCGGCGCGCATCTCATGCGGATAGCCGTCATCGAGCACCCAGCCGATACCGATGATGAAGACGGCGGGATACTCCTGCACAATCGCGGTCTCACGCTGCTTCCGCGGCAGGTCGGGATACCGCTCCAGGATCTCCTCGGCGTGCAGGAAGGTCAGCTCGTCGGGCAGGTCGGGGTACTTGTCGCTCTTCAACTGAGGGAAAAGCTCCTGCACGTGTGTCTCGGCGCCTTTAAGCACCTTCCAGATCTTCCGCACTACCTCCCGCAGCAAGTCCAGGTTGCGCTGCTTAGCGCTAATGGCCAGCTCCCAGTCCCACTGGTCCACATAGGCGCTGTGGTCGTGGTCGAGGAAGTAGTCCTTGCGGACGGCGCGCATATCGGTAAGCAGACCCTCGCCGACCTTCATTCCGAATTGCTTCAGCGCCATGCGCTTCCACTTGGTCGCGGCCTGGACGACCTGGGCATCGACCGGATTCTTGTCGCGGTCATTCGAGATGTGGAACTGAATTGGCGTCCGCGAGCCGTCGCGGTCGAGCAGGTCGTTGACCCCGCTCTCGACGTCCACAATCAAGGGAACGGTCACGCGGATGAGATTGAGCTCTTTGCAGAGATTCTGCTCGATATAGTCTTTGACGGCGTAGGTCGCAAGCTGCGTTTCCTTCGGACTCAACGCAGACCGATAGCCCTGTGGAAGGATTTTCTCCAACTCGGCGTAATCGCCAATCCCCGGTCCCGCTAAATCCGCTTTCTTCTGGTCTGTCATCGTGCTGTCTCCTGTCCATTAGTCTCTGCGTATTCTTCAAAGCCACCATAGGGCGTCACTCGAACCCGGCAAATGATAGTAGAGGCTGCAAAGTCCTGCAAGGTTTTTTCTGAAAATCGATGGCCGCAGCGATGAATCAGCCGTCTTCGCACAGCCAGGGCGAGGACCGGGACATCGGACAAATCTTCCTTCGTCAGCTTCATGCGTTATTCTGTCTTCTTCGCCCAGTCAAGAAGGTCTTTTCTTGGCCAGATATAGACATAGCCCGCCGGCGAATATTTGCCTTCGGCGTACAGTCTTCTCCGGGCCGACGACATGGCGAGCGAAAGTTTCATATCCACCTGCCTCGAACCGCCCGCAAATAGACGCGCTCCATTTTGCTCCGGGACTTGTCTCAGATACGCCAAATCAGGACTGATCTCTTCAAGCTTCGGGTCCAGCAGCCAGCTTCTGCGATAAAGTCCCTTTATACTCGGATCTCGCTCCATCAATTGGGCAATTCTCCGATAACTCAAATCCATTTCTTCCTTGTTGAAATGGCACAAGTATCGAGGGGCCGTCTGAATGACGCAGAATGGCGAGAACCCTCGCGTTTTGAAAAGAATGAACCGGAGGTAATCGAAGAACTGGCCTGCACCGCCGCTTGTAAAAGGTCCAAGCTCGACTCTGCAGATATGAACCGTCCAGGCACCTCCCACCGGAATCACCCTCAACGAGCACACCCCCACGTCAATCTGAAAAGAGGTGCGGTCATGCCTATAGTAGTCATCGGGTTGCGTCGAAAAATCATCCAGCACGCGTTCAAACCATTGGCGGTATAGGTGCGCTATTTCATCAGGTAGATTCTCCGGGGTCAGGCGCTTTAATGAATCTGCGATGAATGAGGCGAGGGCCAGCTTATGGTAAAGTGCCAAGGTGGATAGGCCATAGTCTGATGCTATTTCTTTGAATATTCTTTTTCGTTTCCGGCTGAAATATGGATAGTATCCCCGAAACTGCCTGCGGGACTTCACTTCCCTGAGATAGTCCTCTACGGGAAATCGGCCCATAACATCCCTGCTCACAGATGCCAGATCTTCTCTGGCCCGGATGAGTTTTTTCTCGACCTGTTGGACGTCCATCATCGTCAATTCTCGCTGCCGGGGACATCATCACAATCACAGTGCACATGTACTCCGGCGGCCCAACACACTACCTTCGGCAATATTGCCTCAGTCCATACCTGGCGATTAATTGCTGCTGAATCTGTGATGTGCCCTCTATGATCTCCAGCACCTTCGCCTCTCTGAAAAGCCTTTCTACGGGGTAGGAGCTTGAGCACCCGTTTCCCCCGTGCACCTGGACCGCATCCGCGGCCACTTCGACGGCTACCCTGGAGGCGAAATATTTGGCGATCGTCGTTTCCACAACCGCGCTGGCGTCCCCTCTCTTCCTCAATTCGCCCGCCCTGATGCATAGCGCGCGGGCGGCATGAGTCTTGGTCACCGCGTCCGCGATGATTCCCTGCACCAGTTGGAACTCGCAGATTCTCTTATCGAACTGCCTGCGCTTCCTGGCATAGCTCACCATCGCATCCAATGCTTCCTGTGCGACGGCAACGCCCGACCAGGCAATGCTGTATCTTCCGTGGTCGAGGGCCGTGCCGACAACGTACGAAAACCCGCCTCCGGGCCGGCCGATGACGTTCTCAGCGGGCACGTGAACATTCTCCAGCTCGACCTCTGCAACGTGCGAAGCCCTGCGCGCCAGCAGCCCCTTCATTGGCTGCGTTCTGACCCCATTGAACTCACGCTCCACGATAAATGCTGTTTTCTGGTCGCCGCACGATGCGAGCACAATGAAGAAATCCGCGATCGCGCCGAAAGAAATCCATTTCTTTCGCCCGTCCAGGACAAAGCTGCCTGCCTCCGGCTGGTAACGGGTGCGAATGGCACCGGCGTCCGAGCCGACCTCCGGTTCCGACAACGCAAATGCCCCTATTTTCTCGCCCGAGGCCATCAGCGGCAGCCACTTATCCTTCAGGTCCCTGGAACCGCATCTCAACAAGGCCTCACCCACCAGGGAACTTTCCACGGTAATCAAGCCGCCCGTCGAGCAGCACGCTTTTGTGATCGCCTCGGTGAGATATCCGTAGTACAGCGGATCCAGCGACAGGCCGCCATATGCTTCGGGCAAGCTTGCCAGAAGATACCTTTTCTCGGCCATCCTGGAGATGATATCTCTGGGCAGTTCCTCATGCTCGTCAAATTCTCCCGCCCGAGGCCGGACTTCTTCGTCGGCAAAACGTCGCGCCTCGTTCACTATCTCTTCCTGGCGTAACACATCGCCCATGTCAAATCCTCACAAGCCCTTCTTTCCGCGTACAAACTCGACGACCCGGTTGACCGTTGTGAAATTCTCGATATCCAGGTCGTCATCGGCCACTTTTATCTGGAATTCTTCTTCGATGAAGCAAATCAATTGGATCGCAAATGGAGAATCCACAAAGCCAAGGGCAAAAATGTTATCGTCGTCGCCGAAAACGGCGCCCTCGTCATAAACGGCCAGATTCTTGCTTATGAATTCTCTGATCTTTTCCGCCGGTTGCACGATTCAGCCTCCGCTGGGATTAGCGTACCTGGACATCAATATACGAAGGATATCCTTGTATCACAGACAGATCGTTCTCAAGAACAATGTTCCCGGAATCATCTGATTCCGTCGCTCGGAAGTTTGCAAACGCAAACGTAATGTGCATCATTCTGTTTCTTCCGGTATTCCTGAAATCCGCTTTCAGTCTCTTCTTTGCCTTCTTTGCTTCCTGCATGATGTACGACAACAGGACCGTTCCGACGCCGCGAGACATGACTCTGCACGACATCAGAAACAGTCGCAGGTGAAAACGGTCTTCGGCAATCTCGATTAGAGCAAGTCCTATCTTGCCGTAGGAACCATACTTGTCGTTCATCTCACATACGAGCAGCCGATGCTTCGGAGAGGAGATGAACGTCCGTAAATCGTCGTAGCTGTAAGTTCTCCCCGTCGTATTGAGCTGATTTGTCCTGGCCGTCAGCTCTTCGGCCCGCCTTAGATCCTCGTCTTTCGCCTGCGAAATAATAAATTGCATCTTGAGTGACGCAAGGAATTCCTTCTTCGGCCCTTCATAACTATCCTCGTCTTGCTTTCTCTTCGTGTCGGCAAGATACATCAATCGTCTTTGCCTGGCATCTTCCGTGACGAATCTCGGATTCAGACGCGGATGGGCCGGAAGAGTGTTGTACTGCGATGCGTCAAGACACGTGACGTCAGGATGTTCACTTTTTACTTCGTCCCGCTCTATGGGATCGTCGTCAATGAACATGATAGCGTCCGTCTGGATGTTGAGATCGCTGCAGAGCTTCGCGATAGCCACGGATTTCGCGTTCCAGCCTATCCGGGGGTAGAGGAAATAGCCGTCCAGCCCGAATTCCGTGAGCTTGTGCATCGCATCGTCGTAATCGTTTCGGCTGGCGATGGAATGTAAAATACCGCGGGCGTCCAGGGTCCGAATGACCTCTTTAACGCCGGGCTTCAGCGTGACGGAATCCATTTCGGCCAAGACACCGTCCCACAGAGTGCCGTCCAGGTCCCAGACGACGCATTTTATCTCTTTCGCTCTTGTCACACGCCTCTCCGTTTGCCTTCGTATTCGAAGAAACCCCTTCCCGATTTCGTTCCCAGCAAACCGGCGTCCACCATCTTCCTCAGAAGGGGGCATGGCCTGAATTTAGGATCATTGTAGCTCTCATATAATACCATCAGCGAATCCAGGATCGTGTCGAGCCCTATGAGATCGGCGGTGGCGAGCGGCCCCATTTTGTGACCGAAGCCAAGCTTGAAGATCGTGTCGATGTCCTTCGCCTGCGCCACCCCATCCTGAACGAGCCAGATGGATTCATTGATCGTGATCATCAGCACCCTGTTGGAAGCGAAACCGGGAGAATC